>NZ_CP039712.1:1832500-1927500 GCF_005145005.1 Vagococcus zengguangii | reverse complement strand
TGTGTCGGCAGTTCGATTCTGTCCCGAGCCATTTATATCCACTAGCGGGTGTAGTTTAGTGGTAAAACTACAGCCTTCCAAGCTGTTGTCGCGAGTTCGATTCTCGTCACCCGCTTTTACCTGATTTTATTATTAGGGCCTATAGCTCAGCTGGTTAGAGCGCACGCCTGATAAGCGTGAGGTCGATGGTTCGAGTCCATTTAGGCCCATAATTTTTAAAAACATGGCCCGTTGGTCAAGCGGTTAAGACACCGCCCTTTCACGGCGGTAACACGGGTTCGAGTCCCGTACGGGTCATTGTCAATTCGGAGGATTACCCAAGTCCGGCTGAAGGGAACGGTCTTGAAAACCGTCAGGCGTGTAAAAGCGTGCAAGGGTTCGAATCCCTTATCCTCCTTTTTTATATTAATATCGCGGGATGGAGCAGTTGGCAGCTCGTCGGGCTCATAACCCGAAGGTCGTAGGTTCAAGTCCTACTCCCGCAATTAGGTTCCGTGGTGTAGGGGTTAACATGCCTGCCTGTCACGCAGGAGATCGCGGGTTCGATTCCCGTCGGGACCGTTTTATTAAACTATGCGGGTGTAGTTTAGTGGTAAAACTACAGCCTTCCAAGCTGTTGTCGCGAGTTCGATTCTCGTCACCCGCTTTTACCTGATTTTATTATTAGGGCCTATAGCTCAGCTGGTTAGAGCGCACGCCTGATAAGCGTGAGGTCGATGGTTCGAGTCCATTTAGGCCCATTTTTTCTGGGGAAGTACTCAAGTGGCTGAAGAGGCGCCCCTGCTAAGGGTGTAGGTCGCGAAAGCGGCGCGAGGGTTCAAATCCCTCCTTCTCCGTTATTAGTATGGCCCGTTGGTCAAGCGGTTAAGACACCGCCCTTTCACGGCGGTACCACGGGTTCGAGTCCCGTACGGGTCATAAAAAAACACTAGAATATTTCTAGTGTTTTTTTTTGTTTATATTGAGAAATCAAAAAAAATATATTATGATAATTTTAACGTTACATAGTGAATTCGCTAACATCGATTTTATCTTGATGAGTGGGTTGTTCAAAGTGATAGATAGCGGCTACTTGGGTCGTTGAATCTAAAGAAGTATCATTATCTACTAAAGTGAAAGGGGTGTTGTGTTTTTGGGCTATTTTGATGAAAGTAAGGCGTGATTTCATCTCAAGATCAGCATTAATTTTTATTTTTCCACCAGGGTTGTTGGCTATAATATTTTCTATAGTTGTTTGGTATGCTTTGTTGTTTACATCAGATTTTTTAATTAAAATGTAAATACGCTCTACTAACACGCCCAAGTATTGATTTTTTTCGCTCTGTTTAAAGTTGTTTGTTCCAGAAAACTCTTTCTGAATATAGTTATTAATGTCTTTATTATGTTTCATATTTTCTCTCCTAGTTAGTTATAAAGATATTATAGCATAAGCGTAAAAAATTATTTTGTGCGTATTTATTATTATTAAGTTCGAAAAAAGAAGGTATTTAAAAGGTGAAGTGGAGGAAGCGTCATGATAAACGAGAAAGAATTGATTGTTGCTGCCAAAAATGGGGATATTGATGCATTTGAAACCTTATTTGAGAAATATCGTCCGATTGTCTATAAATTATTTAAAGCATATTATATCCAAGGATATGATTTTGATGATTGGCTACAAGAGGGACAAATAGTCTGTTTTCATTCACTTAATGCGTATGACTCGACCAAGGGATTTTCTTTTGGTGTTTTCTTTAAAATGAATTTTAAAAGACATGTCATAAGCATCATTCGTCACCAAAATGCTTTAAAAAGAAGACTAGATGTCTCGTCTGTTTCGTTGGAAGCAACGTTATCTGAAAAAGGAGAACATTGCTTAATTCAAGAACACAATTACCGAATTAGCTCACTTGATTATGTGCATATTAGAGAAAGTTTGAAGGATTTTATCGAGTTATTATCTAGATTTGAACGAGCAGTCTTTAAATTATACGTAGAGGGATTATCTACTAAAGAGATTGCTGCTTCTTTAAGTTGTCCGATTTCGAGAGTTAATAATGCATTGGATCGTATCAAAAAGAAATTAAAAGGACATTTATACTAATCTGATGTAAAATTTGTTGCATTAATGGTCAGGATATGGTAAAATTTGACTTTTTATGTGAAATTTGCTACAATGGGATAGCTAAGGGGTGAGTATAATGCCAACGACATTATCAACAATTAAAAAGGAAATGGAACAGAATGTTGGGAAGAAATTAGTATTGACAGCTCAAACCGGGCGTAAACGTCATACTGAGCATGCTGGTGTTCTATCAGAAACCTATCCGTCTATTTTTATTGTAGATTTAGAATCTGACGAGAATGCATATGATCGCGTGTCTTATAGTTACGCGGATATCTTAACGGAAACCGTTGCTATTGAATTTGTTTAATAAAAAAACTTCGCTAATGATTTGCCTCACGAGGCTCTTCATTAACGAAGTTTTTTTAGAATTATTAGCTATGTAGATGGTAGGTAATTTGATTGGCAGAATCCACTAAGCTAAAACTATTTTGATTAGTGGAGTGGTTAGGAAGTTGCTTCATAAAATCTTTAGATACTTTAATGACCATGCTAGATAAGCCAGTTGTATGGCTGTCTTTTGGTGAACTGGGTCTCATCCATGTATTCATGGCTAATTGATGGTGGTAACCTTCAACGCCAAAAAACAGTGCTTGTTGGCCAAAACGATAGGCAACATCCATATGTAATTGTTTAGTTAAAAACGCCTCTCCTTGTGCTAAATCCACGACACTTAGGTGGACATGACCAATGAAAGTTTGACTAGGAAATTTATGAGTAGGAGCAGTAGCAGTTTCTACTAAACCTTCAATATCAATTGGTTCGGTAACACCAACAATTTCCCCAGAAGCTAAAATGTTCCATTCGCTGGCGGGTTTATCCACATAAATTTCAATGCCATTACCTTCAGGGTCTGATAAGTATAACGCTTCGCTATATCCATGGTCGGCTGCACCTTCTAAAGGGATTTGATGTTGGCTAGCAAATATCAAATAATTAGCTAAATCACTACGCTTAGGTAGTAAAAAGGCCGTATGATATAACCCTGCTTCCTGTTGACTATGTAGTGGACCGTCGACTTTAGTTAAGACAACTAAGATTGTATTATCTTCAGCAATTCCTAATGAGACACTGGTGTCAGTACGGTCAATAATAGATAGTCCGATTGCTTTCTCATAGAAATTGGTCATATTTTCTAAATTTCTAACATTTAAATAAACAGTTTCGATTTTAAATTGATTAAACATAAGTTACTCCTCCTTGATGTATACTTAGTATACGTGAAAAGAGTTTTGCTTACAAATAATAAGTTTCAGTGCTTTGAAAAATTATAGTGGACTACGATTGGGTGATAAAGTCATAAAGTTCATGTCCGCCCAATGAAGCATTTAATGCGACTAATAGTTTTAAACGAGCTTTTTGGCTGTTGATACCATCGCAGAACATGACGCCTTTTCGTTGAAGTTGACGACCACCGCCTTCATAGTCGTAAACGCCAGAGGTTACACCATTAAAGCAACGAGACACTAAGACGATAGGTATGTTCTTTTCTATTAATTTATCAATTGAAGGAACGGTTTTTGGTGGTAAATTGCCTGCACCAAGTGCTTCAATCACAATGCCATCGATTTTAGTATGAGTGAAGAGTTCTAATGTGTCGCCCATACCGGCGTATGCTTTAATAATTGGAATAAGACCATCTACTTGATCAACGGGCAAACTGTCGTGACGGATTAATTCCTGATAAAAACGTACACCACCTTTTGCGATTAATCCGATTGGACCAAAAGTTGGCGTTCTGAATGTTGCAACATTAGTTGTATGGGTCTTTGTCACAAAGCGAGCAGTATGGATTTCATCGTTCATAACGACTAGTGTTCCTTTGCCGATTGCTTCATCAGCTAAGGCAACTTTAATAGCTGATTGATAGTTATATAATCCGTCAGCACCAATTTCATTGCTTGATCGCATGGCGCCAGTTAGGACGATAGGTAATTTGTCACCAATCGTAATGTCTAAAAAGTAGGCTGTTTCTTCTAGCGTGTCGGTACCGTGAGTAATCACGACGGCTTGAAAACCTTCTGTTAATGCGTGTTCAATTCGTTGTTTAATTAACAACATATGTTCAGGTGTGATATGAGGTGAGGGGACGTTTAAAATATCTTCAACGACTAATTCAGCTGCATCAAGTGTGCCACTAGGTAAATCCATTAAAGGATTAGTTTGTGTGGTTGAAACACCACCTGATTCATCTTGAGACATCGCAATCGTGCCACCTGTATGTAAAATCAAAATTTTCTTCATCGAATAAGTTCCTCCTTGACTAATCGATACATTCGTCGATTATTTTCGCTAAAATTATGATAACATAGAACTATTGATTGAGTCTGATTATTCAGCTATAAAATCGAGGTGAGAAGATGTTATTGGGATTAACCAGTTGGAGTGAGCATACAACGCTTGATCCGACTAAACGTAAACTAACACTACAAGATTACGCCTCTAAATTACCATTAGTAGAGATTGATACATTATTTTATGGTATAAAAGAAGCGAGTGTTATCGAAAAATGGGTAGCGGACACACCTGATAATTTTCGCTTTGTTGTTAAAACACATCAATGTATAACGCTGCATCGTGACTGGCGTGAATTTTTCGAAAGTGAAAAAGAACTATATCATCGGTTTATCGAGAGTATGCAACCGATGCTAGAATCGGGCAAACTGGCGTGTTTATTGCTACAATTTCCGCCCTTTTTTGATTGTAGCAGTGAGCATATTGTCTATTTGAAACGTTTACGACGTATTTTTAAAGACTGGCCCTTAGCTGTCGAATTTCGCCATGATTCTTGGTTTGAAGAGGCTGTTCGTTCAGAGATGTTAGCTTTTATGCAAGAGCAGGCAATCAGTATAGTTGTTGTTGATGAGCCACAAGTACAGGGACAGTCCGTTCCATGGTTTTCAACTGTGACGAATAAGGCGTTTGTCTTGGTGCGATTGCATGGACGTAATCAGGTCGGGTGGACAGATAAAACGGATGATTGGCGTAAAAAACGCACACTCTATGATTATACAGACACGGAATTAGTTGAACTCGCTAAAGATTTGTATCGTTTAGAGCGTCAAACTAGTGAGTTAGCAGTGATATTTAATAATAATTCCGGTGGTCATGCTGCGGGGAATTGTCTGCGTTTAAAAGAATTAATGAAAATTGAGTATCAAGGATTAAATCCAGAACAAATCCAACTTTTTTAGTCGTCACAATAAATTATGTAATTGAAAGAGAGAGCCTATGTTAGATAATTACGAGCAAGCAAAAGAATTTCACGAAATTTTCGACCCGGTCGTTCAGACAACACCCCATGTTTTAGAAACCAAAGAAGCAAGTTACCGCATGGGGTTCAAAATTGAAGAAATTGTTGAATTCTTACATGCGACAGCACAAGGAGATACACAGTTATTCGAGCAATTAATCAATGAATTACACTCGAGTATTGATCAAGCTAAAGTTAAAATGGTCACTAAAGAGACCTTTACAACCAGTAAGCCTTCAGAAGAAGACTGCCTAGTTGGTCAAGTCGATGCGATGCTTGATTTATTATACTTTGTTAACGGTACGTTTGTCCGAATGGGAATCGATCCACGTCCATTATCTGAAATAGTTCATCAAGCCAATATGGGGAAAGTGTTTCCCGATGGACTGCCTCATTACGATACGGTGACGGGGAAAGTGTTGAAACCGGAAAACTGGGAACACGATTTTGCTCCTGAAGCAAAGTTACAGGAGGAAATCCTTCGTCAAAAAAAAGCTAGTGAATGATTCTTCAAAATATGGTACAATGAAAAATGGATTAACTGACAGTTTGGAGCTAGTTTTTTACTACAAAAGTAGCTTATCGAAAATTAATAAATCAGGACAAACGGAGGAAAATGCATGAAAACATCGACAATCCTTTTTATATTCTTGACGATTATTATCATTATGGCGTTGTTATATGTCGTAGCGGTATTGATGAAACGTAAGAATGAAGAAAAATTGGATGAATTAGAAGAAAGAAAAGTGGCACTATTTGATTTACCAGTTTTTGAAGAGGTTCAAGAGGTAAAACGAATGCACCTTGTTGGACAAAGTCAAAATACTTTCCGTGAATGGAATCAGAGATGGGCAGATATTTCGACCGCTGCGTTTGCTGAATTAGAAAGTAAAATTTTCGAGGTAGAGAATCTAAATGATACCTTCCGTTTCATCAAAGTCAAAGATTCATTAGAAAATGCTTTTGATACTATGGATAACATGGAAAAAGAAGTTGCGGCGATTCGTACAGGCTTGAAAGAATTAAAAACAAGCGAAGAACGAAACTCAGAAGCAGTACAAGAAGCGCTAGATAAATATGAAATGATTAAAGAAACGGTTAAATCATCAGAAAAACAATTTGGTCCAGCAACTGAAAATATTAAAGAGCGTGTTGTGAGTATTGAAAATGAATTCACACAATTCGTTGCTTTAAATACTTCAGGAGACCCAATGGAAGCACGTGGTGTCTTAGAATCTGCTGAAAAACATACACAAGAATTAGAAAAAATTGTGGAAGAAATCCCACCATTATATGCTAAGTTAGACACAGAATATCCTGCTCAAATTAAAGAAATTGAAACAGGCTACAAACAGATGAAGCAAGATAATTATCGTTTCCCAGAGATTAATGTGGAACAAGAAATTGCTGATGTTCAAGCGAAAGTAACAGAAGCTAACAACATTTTAGGTAAAGGCCTATTAACAGAAGTTAGCAATATTAACAAAGTAATTGAAGAACAAATTGATCATTTATATGATGTGCTAGAAACAGAAATTAAGGGTCGCGATTATGTGAAAACCAACTTACCGACAGTTTCTGAGTATGTCACACATGTTGAAAAAAATAATCGTCAATTAATGATTGAGTTAGATCACACCTCACAAAGTTATGCATTAAACAATAATGAATTAGGTCGCGCTCGTGGCTTCCAAACAAAAGTGGAAGAGTTAGGTCAAGAGATGACTAACTTAAACGAAGCAGTGAAAAACAAAGAAGTTGTCTTTAGTACAGCTGAGAAAAATTTAAAAGATAGTTTCAATATCTTAAAAGAAGTGGAAGGTCAACAAGTTGAAATCAGCACGGCGCTTAAAGATTTACGTAAAGATGAAAAAGCTGCCGCTGGTAAAATTGAAGGCTATGAATTCCAATTAAAAACATTGAAACGTCGTGTTGAGAAGAGACGTTTACCAGGCATTCCACAATCATACTTAGATTATTTCTTTGTCACGTCTGATCGTTTAGAAGAATTAACGACGGAATTGAATCGTTTACGTATTGATATGACATATATCAATAAATTAGTTGGTTTAGTTGAGTCTGATTTAGACGTATTAGAAACGAAAACAGATGAGTTAATTGACAGTGCTGCGTTAACGGAGCAAATGTTACAATATGCTAACCGTTATCGTCATACCCATAAAAACGTGGCGGATGCGATGGAACGTAGTTTAATGTTATTCTCACAAGAGTTTAAATATCAAGAAGCTTTGGATGAAATCGGTGTTGCTTTAGAACAAGTCGAACCTGGTGCTTTCAAGCGAATTGAATCATACTATTATCAAAGCGAAACAGAAGAAATTTAATGATTAGAGGGGTGACGTATAGGTCATCCTTCTTTTTTGTTCTTTGTTTGCTTATCAATAAAAATCGGTCTATAATAAGTAAGACTAACAATAGTGAGTAGAAAGTGATGTGAAAAACGTGATATATTTTGATAACAGTGCAACGACCGCAATCAATAAAACGGTTTTAGATACGTATGTAAAAACAAGTGAAAGAATCATGGGAAATCCTTCAAGTTTACATTTTCTAGGAACACAAGCGAGTCGATTAATTCAACAAGCACGCTTTCAAATTGCAGAATTATTAAAGGTAGACGAACAAGAAATCTTTTTTACTAGTGGTGGAACAGAAGGAGATAACTGGGTTATCAAAGGCACGGCTATTGAAAAACAATCTTTTGGAAAACATTTAATTGTCTCGTCAATTGAGCATTCAGCTGTTTCTGCGTCTGCGAAACAACTAGAAAAATTAGGCTTTGAAATTGACTTTGCTCCAGTAGACAGTCGTGGTTTTGTTGATGTCGAACAATTACAGGCCTTGATTCGACCAGATACGATTTTAGTGTCAACGATGCTAGTCAACAATGAGATTGGTTCCATTCAACCAATTAAGGCGATTAGCGACATGTTAGAGGCTTATCCAACGATTCATTATCATATTGATGCAGTCCAAGGATTAGGGAAAATTCCGATTCACGAATGGTTAACAGAGCGTGTGGATTTTGCAACGTTCTCATCACATAAATTCCATGGACCAAAAGGAATAGGGTTCATTTATTGGAAACAAGGGCGTAAATTAGCTGCGTTATTAAATGGTGGTGGACAAGAAAAGGGTAAACGTAGTGGAACAGAAAATGTACCCGGCATTGTGGCGATGTCACGGGCTGTGCGTCTGCATTTGGAAGACGAAGACTTAAAAATTCAAAAACAAACGCGTTTACGTGACTACTTGATTGATTCGTTAAAAACATTTGATAAAATTACGCTATTTAGTGAAGCAAATGCGGAGTTTGCCCCTCATATTGTGTGTTTTGGTATTAAAGGCATTAAAGGTGAAGTCTTAGTCCATGCGTTTGAAGAAAAAGATATTATTATTTCAACGACAAGTGCTTGCTCAAGTCGTGCCCACACAGCTGGTAGCACACTAGAAGCGATGAACGTGCCAAATGATATCGCCATTACCGCCGTTAGAGTAAGTTTTAGTGACCAATCAACCATGATGGAAGTTGAAAAATTCCTAACAACCTTAAAACATTTAGAACAAAAATTTTCGAAGATAAATTAGTAGGAGAAATGATATGTTAGAGTATTCAGAGATCATGGTTCGTTACGGAGAACTATCGACTAAAGGAAAAAACCGTAAACAATTTATTCAACAATTAGCACGAAACGTACGTGCTGCTTTACAAGCGCACCCTAATGTAAAAGTTAGTGCGATGCGTGATCGTATGCACTTAATATTAAACGGCGAAAATGGCCAAGAAATTATCGATAAATTACAATATGTGTTCGGTATTCAAAGTTTTTCACCAGCTGTTAAAGTCGAAAAAGACTTAGACACGATTTATGCACAGTCAGTGGCATTAGTACAAAAAGTTTATCAACCAGGACAAAGTTTCAAGGTCAACGCTCGTCGTTCGGACCATGAATTTGAGTTAGATACTTTTGCATTGAATCGTGAAGTTGGTTATCATGTTATTCAAGCCATTCCTGATATTAAAGTCCAAATGAAACAACCTGATGTTGAGTTACGTGTCGAAGTACGTCTTGATGCGGCTTATTTATCGGTTGAAACCATTAAAGGAGCTGGTGGCTTACCAGTTGGGACAAGTGGCCGAGGTATGTTGATGCTTTCAGGTGGCATTGACTCTCCTGTTGCAGGGTACTTAGCCATGAAGCGTGGCGTTGAGATTGAAGCTGTTCATTTCTATAGTCCTCCTTACACTAGTGAGCAAGCCTTAAATAAAGCCAAAGACTTAACAGTCAAATTAACCCCTTATGTTGGTAATATTCAATTTATTACGGTGCCATTTACCGAAATTCAAGAAGAAATCAAAGCCCATATTCCAAGTGGTTATTTAATGACAGTCACTCGTCGCTTTATGATGCGTTTGACGGATAAAATACGTGAAGAACGTAAAGGTTTAGCGATTATTAATGGGGAGTCATTAGGACAAGTAGCGTCGCAAACGCTTGAAAGTATGACTGCCATTAATGCGGTAACGAATACGCCGGTGATTCGTCCAGTCGTTACAATGGATAAAAATGAAATTATCGAAATCGCAGAACGTATTGACACGTTTGATTTAGCGGTCATGCCGTTTGAAGACTGTTGTACCATTTTTGCTCCACCTGCGCCAAAAACTAAACCACGCCTTGATAAAGCGGAAGAATACGAAAAACGTTTAGACATCGAAGCGTTAGTCCAACGCGCCTTCGACGGCATGCAAGTAGAAAGTATCAGTTCAACTGATAGCTTCTTAAACGCCCAACCAAAAGAGTTTGAAGACTTGTTGTAAAAGAGGTGCTTGAAGACGCGCTTAACTTCCGAGCAATATGCGCACGATGACGAAAATTACAGAGCAATTTTTGAGAATCGTAACATATTACCGAGGAAGTTGCGTCTGAAAGCCCGTTAAATAAAGTGATTGAATGAGCGTTTATCCCCAAAAAATAATGAAGCCTATTCAAAAATAGCTTTTCATATTTTTGAAATGGGAGGCATTATTTTCGAGGGGATGCTCATGAAATCCGGATTATAGAGGTGCTTGAGAGGGTGTTTAGATTTTGAGACTCATGACATATTGTCGAGAAATCTGCCCTAGAAAGCCCGTTAAACAAAGTGATTGATACGATGTTTGTCACTAACAAATAATGTTTTTTTTCACATACTAATCCTAAAGATACAATAGAAAATCAATTTTTCTTTGTATCTTTTTTTATTTCCATTTGAAAAAAGAAGGATATAATGATAGAATTGTATGTGAAATGATGAACAATGAATGGGTGTGTAAATATGGAGAAAAAAGAAGGAGCAATACCAAACGCAACAGCCAAAAGAATCCCATTATACTACCGCTACCTTAAGATGTTGGAAGAATCAGGTGTTAGCCGTATCAAGTCGAAAGAATTTAGTAAATTAATTCAAGTCCCCTCGGCAACGATTCGTCGTGATTTTTCTCATTTTGGTGAATTAGGTAGAAGTGGTTATGGTTATGATGTCGGTTACTTATTAGAAGTCTTTAGTGAAATCTTGAATACGAAGGTTGAGAAAAGAATTGCCTTAGTTGGTGTTGGGAATCTAGGTCGTGCGTTAGCTCATTACAATTTTAAAAAGAATGAAAATTTAAATATTGTGAGTGCATTTGATAATGATCCGAATGTTGTAGGAACTAAAATTAATGATGTTATGATTCAATCGATGGAAAGTTTAGAGGCAATAATTAAAAAAGAAGCTATCACAACGGCTATTTTGACCGTTCCTAGCTTGAATTCTCAAGAGGTAGTGGATAAAGTCGTAGCAGCAGGTGTAACAGCGATATTAAATTTTGCCCCTGGACGTATAAAAGTACCAGATCATGTGAAAGTTCAATATATTGATTTGACGACAGAGCTTCAAACGTTGATTTATTTAGATGAGAATTTTAGTAATGCTAAGCATATGGTGGGATAAGAAAATAGATTGTTTTGTCGAATGAGGCAAAATAATCTATTTTTTTGTAGTTGTTTCTACGAGTCATATCGTTTGTATTAAAAAAGAAGGTTATATATAATAAATGTATACTTACAAAAAGAAAGTAAAAGGTGACGTTAAGATGGAAAAACAATTAGAACAAATCAACCAATTATTTGAAACAGCTCTACCTAAAAATTTAACCAATAAAATTATTAAACCTGAAGATCGTGATTATCATTATGTTCGTTCTTCTTATATGGGAGTAGGACGTCCAGAAATCGTCGTGATGGCAGAAACCAATCAAGATGTGGTGGACACCATTGCTTACGTGAATGAATTAAGAAAGTCGATGAGTGAGGTACCATTTTCAATTCGTAGTGGCGGTCACGGCATGTCAGGTTCTTCGACTAACGTTGGCGGTGTTATTTTAGATTTATCAAAAATGAACGCTATCGAGATTCTAGATGAAGCAGCCGGGATTGTGAAAATTCAAGCCGGTGCACAATGGGGGCAAGTAGCTGGAACATTAGCACCGCATGATTTAATTATTACAAGTGGTAATTTTGGCGATGTCGGTGTGGGAGGTATAGCAACATCAGGCGGTAGTGGTTATTTTACACGTCATCAAGGGTTAACGATTGACCATGTTATCGGTGCAACCTTAATTACTGCGGATGGAGTGATTCATGAATTAAGTGAAACCAGTGAACCTGAATTGTTTTGGGGCTTACGTGGTGGCGGCACGCAATTAGGAGTGGCTGTTGATTTTACTTTACAAGCGCACAAAGTTAATTCGACTACCCATGATGCATCGGTCATTCAGCAACATATCACTTATGTCACTGAAGATGTTGAACAATTTGTCGCGAATTGGGGACGTTGGATTAAACAAGCCCCACAAGAGATGACCAGTTTCTTGATGATTCAAAAAACGCCTCAAAATGTTTATGCGGTGGATGCGCGCAATGTTTGGGCAAACACTGATACCGAACGAGCTGTCCCTGAATTAGAAAAAGCCTTAGCAATTGATAAAATTTATGACCATTCTGAAAATATGATGTCTTATGCTGATTTAATTCCTTATCCACAATCTATTCACATTGGCCAACAAAAAATAAAAATTGCCAATGCGATTGTGGATAAAGTGGATGCTTCATTGGGGCGTGCGATTAAAGAGGTCTTAGAAACAGCTCATGTGGTGGAGTTACGCCCATTAGATGGGAAAGTTCATGAAGTTGGACAAGATGAAACTGCTTGGGCGCATCGTCACCGAGATGGCTTCTTATCAGTCTGGATGTCACCAAAGAGTGATGACCAGTTATTAGCTGAATTTGCGCCTGTGATGGAGCTTGCAACGGGGATGTATGGGGCTTATTCTTCAATCACGACATCAGAAGTTTCTGAACTTGCTTGGCCAGGGAAGACAGGTAAACGATTAAAAGCATTAAAAAATCAAGTGGATCCAGAGGGTGTGTTCAATACGGGTCTTCAAGTATAGAACGTATTATTGGTGAGATTCCCCTAAACTCGCTATAATTAAGGGAGTAAAATTAAAGGGGGATTCATCATGATCGTAACGAGAAAAGGAACACCATATGAATTAACAGGAAATACAGTTGAAACAGGTAACAAGGCACCTGAATTTACATTAAATAATTTAGAGGACCAAGCAGTAAGTTTAGCAGATTTATTAGCAAAACCTCTATTAATTAGCGTGGTACCAGATATTGATACAAGTGTTTGTAGCATTCAAACGAAACAATTTAATACGCAAGCAGGTAACGTTGAAGGCATTCAATTAGTGACGATTTCAAAAAATACCAAAGAAGAGCAAGCAAATTGGTGTGCCGCTGAAGGCGTGAATATGGAAATGTTGCACGATGAAGCCTTAACTTTTGGCGAACTATACGGTATTAAAATGGCTGACTTAGGTGTCTTAGCGCGTTCAATTTTTGTGGTTGATACAGACGGGACCTTAGTCTATCAAGAAATCGTGCCGGAAATGGTCGATGAGCCAGATTATACCGCTGCATTAGACGCAGTCAAAGCATTAGTAAAGTAATTTGACGTTCGTTCAAATTTCTTGTAAACTAGAACAAAGACTAGGCGCAAGAGGAGTAATAAAGACGAGACTTTTTAGAGAGAAAACCATTGGCTGAGAGGTTTTTAAGGATCCTTTATGAAGGTAGCTTGCAAGTCAAATAGCTGAACGCTTAATTAATATAAGTTCATTAGGTTATTTCGCTTTGCGCACGTTATCGCGCCATAGAGACATTGTTGTCCTTTTATGATAACGATAAATTTAGGTGGTACCGCGACGATTATTCGCCCTAAGACACAGTAAGTGTTTTAGGGCTTTTTATTTTGTTTAACCCCTAACTAAAAGAATTAAAAACAAACAATAGATGAAAGGAAGTAATGAGATGACAGAAGAATTGAATATGTCGACAAAATTTGATCCGAAGAACGTTGAAGCGGATCGCTATGAAAAATGGCTAGATGGAAAATATTTCCGTCCAAGTGGAGATGCGGAGGCTGAACCTTACTCAATCGTCATTCCACCACCAAACGTAACAGGTAAATTACACTTAGGTCATGCGTGGGATACAACGTTACAAGATATTATTATCCGTCATAAACGTATGCAAGGTTATGATACGCTATGGTTACCTGGGATGGACCATGCGGGTATCGCTACACAAGCGAAAGTTGAAGAAAAGCTACGTGCTGAAGGTATTTCTCGTTATGACTTAGGTCGTGAAAAATTCTTAGAAAAAACATGGGAATGGAAAGACGAATACGCTAGTCATATCCGTGAACAATGGGCTAAGTTAGGTCTATCGTTAGACTACGAACGTGAGCGTTTCACATTAGATGACGGTTTATCAGATGCTGTTAAAAAAGTTTTCGTTCAACTTTATAACAAAGGTCTGATTTATCGTGGCGAATACATTATTAACTGGGACCCACAAGCAAAAACAGCGTTATCTGATATCGAAGTTATCCATAAAGACGTGGAAGGTGCATTCTACCACATGACCTATGAAGTAGCGGGTAGTAACGGTGAAACGGTTGAAATCGCCACAACTCGTCCAGAAACATTATTAGGAGATACAGCGGTTGCGGTTCACCCTGAAGATGAACGTTACCAACACTTAATTGGTAAAAACGTGATTTTACCATTAGTTGGAAAAGAAATCCCTGTTGTTGCCGATGACTATGTGGAGATGGATTTTGGAACAGGTGTTGTTAAGATTACACCAGCCCATGACCCTAATGACTTTGAAGTCGGTAACCGCCATAACTTACCACGTGTTAATGTTATGAACGACGACGGTACCATGAACGACTTCTATCCAGCCTATGAAGGCATGGATCGTTTTGCTGCCCGTAAACAAATCGTGAAAGATTTAGAAGCAGCGGGACGTTTAGTTAAAATTGAAAAAATGACACACAGCGTTGGACACTCTGAACGTACGGGTGTGGTAGTTGAACCGCGTTTATCAACGCAATGGTTCGTTAAAATGGAAGAATTAGCGAAACGTTCGATTGAAAATCAAGAAGGTGAAGATAAAGTAGCATTTTATCCACCACGTTTCAACAATACCTTTATTCAATGGATGGAAAACGTTCATGACTGGGTAATTTCTCGTCAGTTATGGTGGGGACATCAAATTCCAGCTTGGTACCATAAAGAAACTGGTGAAATGTATGTAGGGGAAGAAGCACCCGATGATGCTGAAAACTGGAGACAAGATGAAGATGTGTTAGATACTTGGTTTAGTTCAGCCTTATGGCCATTCTCAACAATGGGCTGGCCAGATGAGGAAGCGCCTGATTTCAATCGTTACTTCCCGACTTCAACATTAGTAACAGGTTACGATATTATTTTCTTCTGGGTAAGTCGTATGATTTTCCAAAGTTTAGAATTCACTGATCGTCGTCCATTCAACAATGTCTTAATTCACGGTTTAATTCGTGCTGAGGATGGTCGTAAGATGAGTAAATCTTTAGGTAACGGAATTGACCCTATGGATGTTATCGAAAAATATGGTGCTGATGCGTTACGTTGGTTCTTAACAACTGGTTCATCGCCAGGACAAGACGTACGTTTTAGCTATGATAAAATGGACGCAGCTTGGAACTTCATTAACAAAATTTGGAACGCAAGTCGTTTTGTAATCATGAACTTAGACGGATTAAAAGTCGAAGATATTTCATTAGAGGGTAACAAATCAGTAGCGGATCGTTGGATCTTAACACGCTTAAACGAAACGATTTCTGAAGTGAACCGTTTATTTGATGGTTTTGAATTCGGTGAAGCGGGTCGTCATTTATATAACTTTATCTGGGATGATTTCTGTGACTGGTACATCGAAATGAGTAAAGAAGTTCTTTACGGCGAAGATGAAGAACAAAAACATGTGACTCGTAGTATTTTAGCGTACGTGTTAGACAATATTCTAAAATTAATTCACCCAATTATGCCATTTGTTTCTGAAGAAATTTGGGAACACGTGCCTCATCAAGGGGAAACTTTAGTGACAGCGCCATATCCAGAAGTGAATGCTGACCTAAACGATGAAACAGCAGCAGCGGGTATGGAAGTCTTGAAAGAATTGATTAGAGCGGTTCGTAACATTCGTGCTGAAGTTGGTAGCCCGATGTCTAAACCAATTACTTTATTAATCAAAACAAGTGACGAGGCGAGCCAAACATTCTTAACAGAAAATACAAGCTACATTGAACGTTTCTGTAACCCAGAAAGTTTAGAAATTTCACCTGAGATTAAGGCACCAGAATTAGCAATGAGTGCGGTCATTAAAGGGGCTGAAATCTTCTTACCTTTAGCTGATTTAATCAATATCGAAGACGAAATTAAACGTCTAGAAAAAGAATTAGATAAATGGAACAAAGAAGTAGCACGCGTTCAAGGTAAACTGAACAATGAACGTTTCGTTTCAAGTGCACCTGAACAAGTGGTTGAAGCTGAGCGTCAAAAAGAAGTGGAATACAAAGAACGTCAAGCAAGCGTTCAAGAGCGTATTAATCAATTAAAGAAAGCCTAAAGTAGAAAGTAGGGGAAGTCATGACGTACGAAGAAGCACTTTTGTGGATTCACAATCGTTTAAAATTCGGGTCACGTCCGGGACTTATCCGCGTTGAAGCTTTATTAGAACGAATAGGGAATCCACATGTTGGACTCCCTATTGTTCATATAGGGGGAACCAACGGGAAAGGTTCAACAGTTGCTTTTTTAAGAGGATTACTAGAAGGGCAAGGATTGCGTGTAGGCACGTTTACCTCACCGTTTATTACGACGTTCAACGAGCGTATTAGCATTAATCAACAACCAATTAGCGATGAATCATTGATTCGTTTAGTAGAACGCGTGAAGCCTTTGGCTGAGGAGATGGATCAAAATACAGAAATTGCGGGTATTACAGAGTTTGAACTGATAACTGTTTTGATGTTTTTACATTTCAAAGAGCAACAGGTCGATGTCGCGTTAGTGGAAGTTGGTCTAGGCGGTTTACTGGATTCAACAAACGTAATAGTGGACCCTCTAGCGACCGCTATCACAACAATTGGCTTGGATCACATGGATATACTAGGTGATACGTTAGAAAAAATTGCCGTTCAAAAAGCTGGTATTATTAAGCCACATGCACCAGTGATAATTGGGGATTTACCAATCGAAGCACGTGACGTCATGATAGACGTGGCCCGTAACAAAGAAGCACCAGCCTTTATCTTTGACGAATCATATGGTTATCAAGAATTAGGTGGAGCAGGTTTTGAGTTTTGGACAGGGGAATCCCGCTTACAGTTGACACAGCCATTAATTGGGCATCATCAATTTCATAATGCTTCGGTAGCGTTAATGACCTATTTTGCGATAGCACCTCAATTAGGACTAAGCCAAGATCAAACACTATTACAAAGTGCTTTAGATAAAGTTAGATGGCCGGGACGAATGGAAGTGATGAGTCACGAGCCGTTAATTGTGATTGATGGGGCACATAACGAACCCGCCGTTAAGGTATTGGTAGATAATATTCAGCGAGACTTTGTTGATAAAAAAGTTACGATTCTTTTTGCAGCAATAAATACCAAAGATATATCTAGTATGTTAACCATGCTTCGCGAAGCTGTGGATAATCGTCTCTATATGACAACGTTTGATTACCCATCTGCGGTACCGATTAGCAAGTATGTGGATAAGTTTCCAAGTGAACAACTACATGCAGACTGGCCAACAGCATTTGAAACATTAAAAGGTGAATTATCCCCAGACGATGTTTTGATTGTAACGGGTTCATTGTATTTCATTTCGCAAGTGAGAGACTATATAACAAAAAGTGAGGGAAACACGTGAAAAATTATCAGGGCGTTATTTTTGATATGGATGGTTTATTATTCGATACTGAGAAAGTCTATATGAATGTCAATGTTGAAATTGCGCCAAATTATGGGATTGAAGGCATGACGCATGATTATTTAATGGGTGTCGTAGGTTTGTCGGATGAAGAGTGTTATGAAACGTATCGTCGTGATTTTCCTGAAGTTAGTCAAGCGCAGATGGATGCGTTCATTAAGGATGGTCACGAGCGTGTAACGGAAGTTTTTTCCAGTGGTAATGTGCCATTAAAACCAGGGGCTCGTGAGTTATTAACATTCTTAGCAGAAAAAGAGATTCCTTGTGTGATTGGCTCAAGTAATTTGCGTAAGTTTATCAACTTATTAACAGAAAAAGCCAATATTAGTCACTTTTTCAAGGGAACAATTTGTGCAGAAGATGTGAAACGCGCCAAACCAGACCCAGAAATTGTGGATAAAGCAGTAGCTCTACTAGATTTATCCCCAGCTGAATGTCTGATGTTAGAAGATTCATTGAACGGTGCTCGCGCCGCTCATGCAGCGGGCGTGGATGTGGTTGTGATTCCGGATTTAATTCAACCCAATGAAGAAATGAAAGAAAAAGCGTTAGCGATTAGTTCACATTTAAGTGAAATCCATGCTTATTTCGAATAAAAAAAAGGCTGTGACTACTCGCTAGTCACAGCCTTTTCCTTTAGTAAATTTTGGAGTAGGGGCTAATTTAATGATTGAGTTATTTGCTTAGATAAATCATTTGCTTGCACTTCATGCCATCGTAAAACCCCTTTTTGTTCGTGGTATTCAAGAGATAAGTATTTATCTTGTGTTAACGGACGGCCGAATGAACTGAAGGTAATGGATGTTTCCTTACCTTCTTTATTTACAGCGGATAATTGGTAGAGATACTCTTTATCTCGTACGGTACCGTTAGCATCGCGTACATCTTCAATTTTAATTGGCCCTTGGTTAATTAAAGTAAAATATTCTTCCCCAGTATAATTTTTTTGATAAAATAGCGCGGCTGCGGCTCCTAATAACACCACTAAACTGGTTAAAACTACGATAACTTTTTTCATAATGTTAATCTCCTTGATTAATTGTTATCACTATTATCGCGTAATTTTTACGTGAAGACATCGGACTTTTGAGGGGTTTTTACTAAGACTTTCAGCCGATAATGATTTTTTTTCGTATTCTAATAGTGAGAGGATGGTTGTAAGGTGGTAATAGGAAGGAGTATTGTATGTTAATAGCTGAGAATGAACTGGTAAGTCTACCGAGGGAACGTTTGCTACAAGTAGGGGTCGAAAATCTAACAACGCAAGAGTTACTAGCGATTTTATTGAGAACAGGGACGAAGCATCGTAGTGTGATTGAATTATCAGAAGAAGTCGTTTCCCATTTTAGGACGTTATTTGATTTGAAAGAAGCAAGTTTAGAAGAGTTACAGTTAATTACTGGTGTCGGGAAAATTAAGGCAATTGAGCTACAAGCAGCGATTGAGTTAGGACAAAGAGTCGCGCGTTCTAAGCAGCTTAAATTAGGACAAGTGGTGTCGAGTCATATGTTAGGAAAAGAATTAATTGAAGAGATGAAGGATTGGCGACAGGAACACTTACTTGTTATTTATTTGAATACTAAAAATCAAATGATTAAGAAAGAAATTATTTTTAAAGGCACTTTGAACCAAAGTATTGCTCATCCGCGAGAAATTTACCGAGTGGCAGTCAAATGTGCAGCTGCGCGTTTTATTTTGGTTCACAATCATCCATCGGGTAATCCTGAAGTGTCACAACAGGACATTGACTTTACTAATCGGATCGTGGAATGTGGTAAAATAATGGGCATCGAAATTTTGGATCATTTAGTTATTGGTGAAAGTAGCTATGTTAGTATGCGAGAAGAAGGAATTATTGAATAATTTTTTAAATTCAGCTTGAAATTGGTAACGTTTTCATATAAAATGTATGTATAGCTTGGTTGTTATTAATTAAGCTAAAATATATTAAGAATTACAAGGTGTAATTTACAGGAGGAACAAAAGAATTATGGAAACAGGAACAGTAAAATGGTTTAACGCAGAAAAAGGTTTTGGTTTTATTACGCGCGAAGGCGGCGAAGATGTATTTGTACATTTCTCAGCTATTCAAGGTGAAGGGTTCAAAACATTAGAAGAAGGTCAAACAGTAACATTTGATGTAGAATCATCAGATCGTGGACCTCAAGCAACTAATGTTGAAAAACAACAATAATAAATTCAAACAATTTCCAGGACAGATAATAATTATCTGTCCTGTTTTTGTTTGGTAATGATTTTGACAAACGCTATCTAAACAAAGTGAAACAATTAAAATAAGAGAGTATTATTTGAGTTTAAACTTTATGGAGGCAATAATATTAAAATTAAAAGGAGTCAAGGGTGTTTTTTTGTGCGTTTCATCATATAATAGAAGATGAAGAGTTACTCTGAAGAATAAATAAATATGAGTAATAATGAGGAGACAAATTATGGCAATTGATAAAGCAATCTGGCATTACGAAGTTCCAGACTATCCAAAAGAGTTACCAAATGAACAAGGTGGTGTACATATCGCCTTCTTTTTCCGTTGGATGGCAGAAAATGGCTTTGCTGGGGCAGAACTAAACGAAGAATATCCTGCCATTCAAATGAAGCTAAAATTAAATATGTTGGATGCATTTGAAATACTAATGAATTTCTTTGATGGTACGATAATGGCAGAAGATTTTAGTGAAGATGGTGCACGTTTTGCGAATGCCTATTATTTAGAAAAAGAACTATACTCTCGAGAATATGGGAATTATTTGGAAGATTACGAGGCGCTTATGCCACAGTTAGAACATTTAGAGGGCTTTGAAAAATTTTATCAAGTAGTGAAATATTCAGAAGAAAATTATCAAATGGTGAAACAACAAATTGACCAACGATTTGCTGAATATGAAAGCTGGCTGAGTGAACAAAATAATCAAGAGGATGACTCAATCAAATCTGAAATAAATGAGGTGCAAGGATGAAGACACAAGTTTTTGCACACCGTGGTAGTAAAGGTACGCACCCAGAAAACACCTTGCCAGCGTTTGAAGAAGCTGTTTTGGCAGGGGCAGATGGTATTGAATTAGATGTCCACTTGTCAAAAGATGGCAACTTAATGGTGATTCATGATGAAACGATTGACCGCACGACTAACGGCACAGGTCGCATCATGGATTTAACTAAGAAAGAAATTCAATCGTATAATGCGGGGAGTTGGTTTTCAGAAGTGTATGATGAAATTGTTGTACCAACACTTGAAGAAGTAACTTACTTTTTGAAACAGTTGAATTTTAAAGGGATGCTTAATATTGAAGTAAAAACCGACAAAATTCATTATGAAGGGATTGAAGTGAAAATCCATGAATGGATGACGTCAGAAGAGTGGCCATTTGATTTTATGTATTCAACATTCAATCCGAAATCATTGGCGATTTTAGAACAGACGGCACCTGAAACACCTAACGCGTTAATTACATTTGCTGACCAAGAGATGATTGACTATGGTTTGATGACACGTAATATTGGTGGCATCCATCCTAAAATTAATTGGTTAGAGGAGCACCCAGAGCAGTTAGCTGGTTTTGCTAAAGCGCTACGTCCATGGACAGTTAATAAAAAATCACAGATGCTGTTTTGTTTTAAACATCAAATAGCCGGTATTATGACCGACTATCCGCGCAAAGCAGTTACGTTAAGAAATGAGTGTCAAAAATAGTATGAACAAACCAAAACTAATCGTCATTGTTGGGCCGACGGCTGTAGGTAAGACGTCCCTTAGTGTTGCGTTAGCACAAAAGTTTAATGGCGAGATTATTAGTGGTGACTCGTTACAAGTGTATCAACAGCTTGATATCGGTACCGCCAAAGCAACGAAAGAAGAACAAGCCGGAGTGCCACATTATTTATTAGATGTTATTCCTTTAGAAGGCAGTTATTCAGCCAGTCATTTCCAACAAGCAGCCCGTCAGCATATAGCTGATATTGTCTCACGTGGTAAAACACCGATTGTTGTGGGTGGTACGGGTCTTTATATTCAATCTTTATTATTTGATTTTGAATTAGGCGCAGATGAGGGTCAGGTAACAGAAGCAGAAAAACAAGCTTTTCGTGAGAAATGGGAAACGATTATGTTGACTGAAGGTCGTGATAAACCATGGCAATATTTGAAACAAATCGATCCTGAAGCCGCGGCAACGATTCATGAAAATAATACTCGCCGTGTCATTCGTGCGCTAGAGTTAAAAGAATTGTTCGGCCGCAGTATTACTGAACAGCAAGTTGATTTTACTAACTTGGAAAATGCGCTGTATGATGTCAAAATTATCGGTTTAACGACCGAACGTGAATTGTTATATGACCGTATCAATCAACGTGTCGACTTGATGATGACACAAGGGCTAATGGATGAGGTGGCGTTATTAGCTGATAAGCGTCATGTTCAAGGAGCTCAAGGAATTGGTTACAAAGAATTTTTCCCATATTTAGATGGCCGAATGACTTTAGAAGAAGCGGTTGAACAAGTGAAACAAAATTCACGTCGTTATGCGAAACGTCAATTGACGTGGTTTAGAAATAGGATGCCGGTCGAATGGTGGGATTTAGTCCAAACACCTGACCAACAAATTGAATTAGAAGCCGTAATAGCCAATTGGTTGGCTTCGGAAGGAGGACCGCATGACTGAACGCGTTCTACTAGTAGGGGTTGAAAGCCCAGAAAATTTTAAACATTTCGAAGAATCAATGATTGAATTGAAAAATTTAGTTAAAACCGCCCACGGTGAAGTGGTAATGGAAGTGACGCAAAAATTACCGGCGATAAATCGTCAAACAATTGTTGGAAAAGGAAAATTAGAAGAAATTCAACAATTAGTCGATGCCCACGAAATTGATTTGGTGATTTTTAACCATGAGTTAACGCCACGCCAAGGCCGTAATATCGAAGCAGAAGTCGGCGTCCGCGTTTTAGACCGCGTGCAATTGATTTTAGATATTTTTGCATTGCGTGCTCGTTCGAAAGAGGGGCAATTACAAGTGGAGCTGGCTCAAATGAGTTATATGTTACCACGTTTGGTTGGTAGTAACGATGCCTTGTCACGTTTAGGTGGTGGTATTGGGACGCGTGGACCAGGGGAAACCAAATTAGAAACCGATCGCCGTCACATTCGTGATACGATTGCCAATATTCGTCGTGAGCTAAAAGAAGTGGCAGCTCATCGTGAACGCAATCGTCAAAAACGTAAAAATTCAAACGTCTTTCAAATCGGTTTGATTGGCTATACTAATGCCGGTAAATCAACGTTGCTGAATTTATTAACGAATGCTGGCACGTACTCTAAAGATGAATTGTTCGCGACACTAGATCCATTAACCAAAAAATGGAAATTGAATGATTCTATGGGCGTGACAGTGACGGATACAGTAGGATTTATCCAAGATTTACCGACCCAATTAATCGAAGCTTTCCAATCGACCTTAGAAGAAAGTCGTGGCATGGATTTACTCTTACACGTAGTCGATGCAAGTTCAGAAGACCGTCACTTGCAAGAACAAACGGTGATGGAATTAATGAAAGACTTAGAGATGGACAGTATTCCTGTTTTAACGGTTTATAACAAAATGGATTTGGTTGAAGATCATTTATTTGCGCCAACCTTATTCCCAAGCTGTCAAATTTCAGCCAATGAACCAAACAGTATCGCCATCATTGAACAAGCGATTATCGAGCAATTAAAAGTGATTTTTACGCCGTATCAATTAGAATTAACGCCTGCTCAAGGCAAAGAATTAGTCGAATTAGCCCAGCAAACCTTGTTGTTATCACAAGAATATGATGAAACAACTGGCAACTATTTGGTGTCAGGTTACGCGTCAAAAGACTCAAAATGGGGCAAGAAAGAGGAAGAGTAGTATGAGTTGGAATACAGGGTTATCACCAGAATTAATCGAAAAAATTAAACAAGTCGATGCCAAAATTAGTGAGCGTCGCTTAGACATTCAAGAAGTCGCACTAACGAATCAAGCGAAAGTATTAGACGCGTTTAGAAAACATAAAGTATCAGAAAGTCATTTCAATAAATCGAATGGTTATGGTTATGATGATATTGGAAGGGAAGCATTAGAAGCGGTTTACGCTGAAGTTTTTGGCGCGGATGATTGTATTGTGCGCCCACAGTTGATTTCAGGAACGCATGCGATTTCAACCGCTTTGTTTGGCGTGTTACGTCCTGGTGACGACTTGTTGTATATTACGGGAACGCCTTATGATACGTTGTTAGAAGTTGTCGGTGTGACAGGGAACGGCATTGGCTCATTCAAAGAGTATAACATTGGCTATGACCATGTTGATTTATTAGCGGATGGGAGCGTCGATTTTGAAGCCGTGAAAGCAAAAGCAACCGCTAAAACAAAAGTCTTCGCGATTCAACGTTCACGTGGTTATGACCAACGTCCTTCTTTCACGATTGAAAAAATAGAAGAGATGATTCGTTTTGTTAAAGAAAATTATCCAGAAGCGATTGTTTTTGTCGATAATTGTTATGGTGAATTTGCTGAAACAATCGAACCAACCCAAGTAGGCGCGGATTTAATGGCAGGTTCATTAATTAAAAACCCTGGTGGTGGCTTAGCCAAAATTGGTGGTTATATTGTAGGGCGCAAAGACTTAATTGAAAAATGTGCTTATCGCTTAACAACACCAGGTATCGGAAAAGAAGCGGGGGCTATGTTAGATACGGTTCATGAAATGTTCCAAGGTTTCTTCTTGGCACCACATGTTGTTAGCCAAGCGATTCAAGGGGCAGTCTTCACGGCGGCCTTACTTGAAGAATTCAACGTTGTGTCAACACCAAAATGGGATGAACCACGCACCGACTTAATTCAAATGGTTGAATTAGAAGAACAGGAGAAAATGGTGAAATTCGCGCAAGCCATTCAAAAATTCTCACCAGTTGATGCGCACGTCTCACCAGTACCAGCGTACATGCCAGGTTATGAAGATGACGTGATTATGGCTGCTGGAACATTCATTCAAGGTGCAAGCCTAGAATTAACATCTGATGGACCTATCCGCCCACCATATAGACTATATGTCCAAGGTGGCTTAACGTATGAACACGTCAAAATCGCCGTAAGCCATGCGGTACAAGAAGTGTTTTATAATTAAAAAGCAGCACCCGAAAGAGCCGGATTAAAAAAGTGCTTGAGGTATCGTTTAGCTTCATGTGATAATCCTTAGTAATATCTATTTCAGTTCAGGCTGAAAAGAGTTTGATAGGCTCTCTCTAAAGCAGACACGGAAAAAAACAAAAATTCCAAATCTACTTTAGAGGGAGTTTTTTATGATTCTTTCTGTTTATTTTTAAATTCTAGATATTCAGCAATAATAAGTAATAGGCTGGTTATTATAGCAATAATGATTAAAAATTTATCCCGATTAAAGATAGTGTAGACAATAATGACCATCGAAAAAATATATCGTATTAATTTATTTAAAAATTTTTCCCAATCAATTGCTTTAGTATCATCTGACTTTTCTTCCAATAATAGGGTTTCTAAAGAAATATCTAATATTTCAGATAGCTTCAGCATATTTTTTTTACTTGGATACGTTCTGCAAAGTTCCCACTTTGAAATTGTTTTGTCACTAACACCTAATTTTTCGGATAAGTCACTTTGAGTTAAATTATTATTTATTCTGTATTCTTTTAATTTAATGGATAAAATAGTTTCCTTCATTCTTAATACTCCTTATTCTTTTTATAAATTTATTTTGCCAGTTATTGCTATTTTTGCAAGGAACCTTAGGAAAAGAGAGTAAAAGATACTTAAAAGATAGTGTTCTATTAAAAAATTTGAAAATAAGTCAGTCTATTTCTAAAAGGTAGTCGTTATTTTTTTAGTTGTTCTATGTTCATTTATAAAAAATCACCTCAAGCTTAGCGTTAGGCTTGAGGTGATTTTATTATTAAAATAAGTATTACTCACTAGCTTCCAAAATCATCGATAGAATCATTGGGTTACGGTGTGTTTTTTCAGCTAAGTAAGGTTGTAGGGTTTCTAAGATTCTTTGACGAATCATGTTTTCGCTACAATTTTCTTCTTTCAAGGCTTGTTCAATCGCACGGTTCAATAATTTTTGACAGTGAACAATTAAATCGCCTGATTCACGCATGTAGATAAAGCCACGTGATAAAATATCAGGACCCGCCATAATCGTTTTCTTCTCGTAGTTAACAGTGACAACTGCTAACACTAGACCTTCTTCTGAAAGAATGCGGCGATCGCGTAATACGATATTACCGATATCCCCAATCCCATTACCGTCAACATAAACATCGCCGGCTTGGAAACTACCTGCACGACGCGCGCTGTCAGCTGTTAAAGCTAAGACGTCACCGTTTTCCATAATGAAGCAATTATCGGCTTCAACGCCAACTGACTGTGCTAATTCAGTATGAATTTTTAACATGCGGTATTCACCATGAACTGGCATGAAATATTTAGGTTTCATCAAGCTTAACATTAATTTTTGTTCTTCTTGACCTCCATGACCAGATGTGTGGATATTGTTCACTTTACCGTGAATCACTTCTGCTCCCGCTTCAGATAATAAGTTAATGACGCGGTTAACGCTTGTCGTGTTCCCTGGAATAGGTGAACTTGAGAAAATAACGGTATCACCTGGTTGAATAGAAATATGACGGTGGGTACCGTTAGCGATACGACTAAGTGCCGCCATCGGTTCACCTTGCGAACCTGTACATAAAATCAACATTTCTCCAGCAGGGTACTCATTGATTGAATTAGCATCAACAAACGTATCTTTCGGCACGTTGATGTAACCTAATTCTTGACCATTAACAATTGCGTTTTCCATACTACGTCCGAAAACAGCAATCTTACGACCAGTTGCAACTGCCGCTTCAGCCGTTTGTTGTAGACGGAAAATATTAGAAGCGAACGTCGCAAAAATGATACGTCCTTCAATTTTTTCAAAAATACGTTCAATCGATTCACCGATAACTTTTTCTGATTTTGTAAAACCAGGTACTTCAGCATTGGTACTATCTGAAAGCATACATAAGACACCTTCACTACCAATTTTTGCCATTTTTTGTAAGTTAGGCGGTTCACCAACTGGCGTAAAGTCAAACTTGAAGTCACCTGTACACACGATATTCCCAGATGGCGTTTTAACAACGACACCTAAAGCATCAGGAATACTGTGAGTTGTTCTAAAGAAAGAAATTGTCGTCTTTCTAAATTTGATAATGGTATCTTCATTGATTTCATGCAACGTAGCATCACGTAGTAAGCCATGTTCGTCCAGTTTGTTGCGGATTAAAGCTAGTGCTAAAGGTCCCGCATAGATAGGAATATTCGCTTGCTTAAGTAAGAAAGGAATGCCCCCAATATGGTCTTCATGTCCGTGAGTAATTACTAACGCTTTGACTTTACTTAAGTTTTGTACGATATAGCTGTAATCAGGAATGACATAGTCAATACCTAACAAATCATCTTCAGGGAACTTGATCCCAGCGTCGACAATGATGATTTCGTCTTGAAACTGAATCCCATAAGTATTTTTTCCAATTTCCCCAAGGCCACCAATACCGAAGACCCCAGTTTCATTGTTTTTTAAGTTAACTTTCATATTAGTTAAACTCCATTAATGTAAACTCAGCGTTTTCCTTTTCGTATGCCAAATGATTGTCGTCTAATAATTGAACGAATTCAATGTTAAACGCAGTATTGTCTTCTACCAATTGGCGTGCTTGACGTACGCTTTCTGCCTCTAGATAAAGAGATTTTGTTTGCTCTCTTTTAGGGTTTTGTGTTTTTAATTCTTGATAATAAACTTTGTAGATCATTTTAATGTCCACACTCCTTCTTAAATATTAAAAAATAGGTCTTATTCCTATTAAATTGTAAAAATTAACCTTGTCAGTCGTTGATGCTTCCATCAATTTTGACGATTCTTGTTCACGAAAGTCATTGTCATTTTATCATATTTGACCAAATAAGTATAGAAAGGACGTTAAGTCCGTTACTTCTTATACATGGAAAAAAGGTGAGAAAGCCCTTCCGAGTGTGATAAGATGGAAGAGTAGAGAAACAAGAAAAGGAGTGACAGGATGAAATTAATGTTGCGCTATACATTAAAACACAAAAAATTGTTATTTTTAAACTTTATTTGTGTCTTTGGATTTATCATGATTGAGCTAGGTTTACCAACACTTTTGGCTAAGATGATTGATCAAGGAATTTTAGAGCAAGACACCGCCTACGTCAAAAAAATCGGGTTGATGATGCTATTAGTGACAGCCATCGGAATGGCGCTTCATCTAGGATTAACCTATATGGGTTCGCGTTTGACGACCTTAATTATTATGGATATTCGTGATGATATGTATGAAAACATTCAAACCTTTAGTCATCATGAATACGAACAAATTGGCGTATCGTCATTAATTACCAGAATTACGAATGACGCCTTTCAAGTGATGTTATTTTTAGGGATGGTCTTACGAACGGGTTTTATGACACCGATGATGTTTACAGGTAGTATGGTTATGATTCTCAGTCAAAATGCTTCACTGGCGAAGTATGTCTTTTTATGTTTGCCATTGTTAGTGATAGGCGTGTATTTAATTGCGAAATTCTCAGAACCACTATCACGTCGTCAACAAAGTAGTTTAGATAAAATCAATCGTATTGTGCGTGAAAACTTGACTGGCTTGCGAGTAGTGCGTGCATTTGTGAATGAGAAATTCCAAGAATCACGTTTCAAAAAAGTTAATGAACGTTATACGAAGAACTCGATTAATTTATACACATTAATGTCTGCTTCACAGCCAGCGTTTTTCTTAGTGTTTAATCTGGTATTAGTTGTTTTAATATGGGTAGGATCGAAACAAATCGAAGCGGGGACGTTGCAAGTTGGCTCACTTGTTGCTTTTATTGAGTACATTTTTCACGCATTGTTCTCATTTATGATGTTTGCGTCAGTCTTCATGATGTTTCCACGTGCTGAAGTGTCAGCTAAACGTATTCAAGAAGTATTAGATGCTAGGTCAACGATTTTAATCAATGAAACTGGCGTTAGAGAAACGGCAACTCAAGGCGTGGTGACGTTTAAAAATGTTAGCTTTGCTTACGCTGAAACAGAAAGTCCAGTCATTCGTAATGTCAGTTTTGAAGCGAAGCCAGGTGAAACGGTCGCTTTTATCGGTAGTACTGGTAGCGGGAAGTCCACGTTAATTCAATTGTTGCCACGTTTTTATGATGTGACTAAAGGTGAAATCCTAATTGACGGGGTCAATGTAAAAGATTATTATTTACCAAGTTTACGTCAAAAAATCGGCTATATTACACAAAAAGCGTTGCTATTTAGCGGGACAATTCGTGACAACTTATTATTTGGGAAACCCGATGCGACAGAAACAGAAATTGCCGAAGCGTTAGAAATTGCACAAGCGAGTGAATTTGTGGCGCAAAAACCTAAAGGACTGGAAGAAGAAGTCTCAGAAGGCGGCAGTAATTTTTCAGGTGGTCAAAAGCAACGTTTGGCAATTGCACGTGCCTTAATTCGTAAGCCAGCTATTTATGTTTTTGATGATAGTTTTTCAGCATTAGACTATGCAACTGATGCTAAGTTACGCCAACGATTGAAGCGTGAAGTGACGAACAGTACCGTCTTTATTGTGGCACAACGAGTCAGTACTATTATGGAGGCAGATAAAATAATTGTGCTAAATGAAGGGGAAGTGGTTGGACAAGGCACGCACCAAGAATTACTAGCGAGCAATCAAATTTATTATGACATTGCCTCATCCCAATTAACAAAGGAGGAGTTGCAAAATGGTTAAAACATTTGGTTCTCTAAAAAGACTTTGGTCGTACTTACGTTTATATAAAGTTGGCTTTTTCTTGGCTATCTTATGTGAAGTCACGGCTACCATTGTTAACGCACTCTTTCCGGTCTTAGTGGGCTTACCAACCACACGTATTGCCCAAAATATTGCGAATAAAGAAACGATTGATTTTGATTATATCGTGAAAATATTGATATTAATTACCATTATGTCCGTGATTTGTAACTTAGGCTATTTTGGTTCAAACGCTTTAATGTCTAGGGTTGTACAACGCTCAATGCGTGATTTACGTCGTGATATTTCCCACAAGATTAATCGATTGCCAGTCTCGTATTTCGATAGTCATCAACGCGGCGATATTTTATCGCGTATGACCAATGATGTGGACTCATTAACGAATGCGTTGCAGCAAAGTTTATTGAGAATTATTTCAGCAACTATCGGTATGACCTCAGCGATTTTTATGATGTTTAAAATCAACACGAAATTAGCCTTGTTGTCGATGTTGATGATACCAGCTTCCGTCATTATTTCAAAAGTGATAGTGAGCAAATCGCAAAAATACTTTAAAGCACAACAAGATGCCTTAGGTGATTTAAACAGTTACGTGCAAGAAAATATGACAGGATTTGCGGTCTTGAAACTATTTGGACGTGAAAAAGAAAATTACGAGAATTTTAAAACAACGAGTCATAAATTATCTGAGTATGGTTTCAAGTCATCGTTTATTTCTGGTTTAATGATGCCGCTAGTGCAATTGACCTCTTATTTAGTTTACATCATAGTTGCGGTTTTGGGAGGCTTACTTGTTATCAATAAAACGATTACCCTTGGAAACTTACAAGCTTTTATCCAATATGTATGGCAGTTGAATCAACCGATGGGACAAGTTACACAGCTATCTGCCGTTATTCAAGGAGCGAGTGCTTCGACTAAGCGGATTTTTACGGTGTTAGATGAGCAAGAAGAACCAGACGCAGCGAACTTAGCCTCGTTACCAGCTACTATTCAAGGTGCCGTGACGTTTGAACACGTGTCATTTAGTTATGATCCGGCCAAACCATTAATTGAAGATTTGAACTTTGAAGTGAAACCAGGTCAAATGGTGGCGATTGTCGGCCCGACTGGAGCGGGTAAAACCACTCTGATTAACTTACTGATGCGTTTTTACGATGTGACAGGTGGAGCAATTAAGATTGACGGATTAGATACTAAACAACTGAAACGCGAAGAAGTCCGTTCATTGTTTGGAATGGTCTTGCAAGATGCATGGCTCTATCATGATACGATTATGGAAAATATTCGTTTTGGTAAACTAGATGCGACTGATTATGAAGTCGTTGATGCTGCCAAAGCTGCCAATGTCGACCATTTTATTCGAACGATGCCTGAAGGTTATAAAATGATGATTGATGAAGAAGCGGATAATGTCTCGTTAGGCCAAAAACAATTATTAACCATTGCTCGTACGTTATTATCAGATCCTAAAATTTTGATTTTAGATGAAGCCACTAGTTCGGTTGATACGAGACTTGAGTTATTAATTCAAAAAGCCATGCAAAAAGTGATGGAAGGTCGGACGAGTTTTGTCATTGCTCACCGCTTGTCGACTATAAGAGAGGCCGATTTAATTTTGGTGATGGATCAAGGTCAAATCATCGAGCAGGGGACGCATGAACAATTACTAGCTCGAGGTGGGTTTTATGAGAAGTTGTATAATAGCCAATTTGGAGAAGCAGAACAAAGTGATTGAAGGCGCATATTACCGAGTAATCTGTGCTAAAAATCAGGATTAAGTAAAGTGATTGAAGTATCATTTTATTATACTGTCCAATTCAGAATGAAAAGCGCTAATAATCATTTGTTGGTTATTAGCGCTTTTTTCCATGCATTTACCAGTTTTTTAAGCTTAAATTAATAAAAAAAAGAAATGGTATAGTTGATTTTTTTGATTGTTTATACAGTTTGTATGAATATTATTTTTATTTTTCAAACGTTAGTTAGCAATCGTTTACTTATTGATAAAGGTAAGGTTCGTTAGTTTATTAATTTGTTATTTTATTAGAAAATAAAGAGGAAAAAATACAGTTCATTCACTTTCATTTTTTGAAAAAAAATGAAAGTGATGGTATATATGACTTGCTATCGTTAAATTGTTTATTATATAATTAGACATTGATTAGAAAAAAACAAAGATATAGGGGGAAACGTTTATGACGTTCAACAAGAAATTTCTCACAATTTACAGCTTAATCATCACGTTTATAGCAATTGTAGTGGGGTATCCCTCTCAGGCTCAAGCAAAGACGTATGATATTGGCACAGATATAACTTTCGCACCATTCGAATTCGAAAATGACAAGGGTGAGTATGAGGGAATTGATATTGATTTATTAAATACTATTGCAAAAAATAAAGGCTTTAAAGTTAATTTGAAACCTTTAGGCTTTGATAGTTCAATTCAAGCCGTGCAATCTAAACAAATCGATGCAATGATCGCTGGGATGAGTATTACCGACGAACGTAAAAAATCATTTGATTTCTCAGAACCATATTTTGATAGTGGTATTCAAATGGCGGTCAAAAAAGGTAATGATAGCATTACGAAACTTGAAGATTTAAAAGGCAAAATAGTTGCCGCTAAAGTCGGAACTGAAAGTGCTACATTTTTAGAGGACAATCAGAAGAAATATGGATACAAAGTTAAAAACTTTGACGATGCAACAGGTCTTTATCAAGCGTTAAAAAATGGTGAAGCAGATGCAATTTATGATGACTATCCAGTTCTAGGTTACGCAATTAGTCAAGGTCAAGCGTTACAATTTGTTGGTGACAAAATTACGGGTAGTTCTTATGGTTTTGCTGTTAAAAAAGGTGAAAATCAAGAATTATTAAAATTATTCAATGAAGGATTAAAAGAACTAAAAGAAAATGGTGGCTATGATAAAATTTTAACCCAATATATTGCAACTGGCAGTGAAGCAGATGCAACGACAGATACGACTGAAATGAAGAAAATCACACCGAAAAAAGATAAATATGTTATCGCAAGTGATTCAACGTTTGCACCATTTGAATTCCAAAATACTGATGGCGAATATGTTGGGATTGATGTTGATTTAATTAATCGTATCGCTGAAATGCAAGGTTTCAACATTGAAATGAACTATATTGGTTTCAGTTCAGCTATCCAAGCAGTAGAGTCAGATCAAGTGGATGGCGTGATTGCAGGAATGACGATTACGGATGATCGTCAAAAGAAATTTGATTTTTCAGAACCTTATTTCCAAAGCGGCATTCAAATCGCAGTGGCTGAAGACAATAATGATATTACATCGTACGAAGATTTAAAAGGCAAAACAGTTGCCGCTAAAATCGGAACTGAAAGTGCTGACTTCTTAGAAACAAATGAAGCAACATATGGCTACAAAATTAAATATTTAGACACAACGGATGCGATGCATTCAGCTTTAGAAGTAGGTGCAGTCGATGCCTTTATGGATGACTATCCGATTACTGATTATGGCATAAACCAAGGGAAAAAAATTAAAACACCAATCGCTCGTGAAGAAGGCGGTTCATACGGTTTTGCTGTTAAAAAAGGTCAAAACCCTGAATTAGTAGCTATGTTTAACGAAGGCTTAGCTGAACTAAAACGTACCGGTGAATACGATGAAATCGTAGGAGCATACCTTGGCAAAGAGGACGAGGAACAAGTTGCCGACAAAGCCGATGAAAGTACCTTTATGGGAGTTGTCAAAAACAACTGGCAACGTCTATTAAAAGGTTTAGGCATGACCTTGTTACTGACTGCTATCTCATTTGTATTAGCGATGATTTTAGGGGTTATTTTAGGACTATTTAGCGTGTCACCAAGTGCGATTTTAAGAGGGATTTCGACAGTATTTGTTGATTTAATTCGTGGTATTCCATTAATGGTATTAGCATTCTTCATTTATTTTGGTTTACCAGGTGTATTAGGAATGAAGATTCCTGTCTTTATCGCTGGGATTGTGACGTTGACTTTAAATGCGAGTGCCTATATTTCTGAAATTGTTCGTGGTGGGATCAATGCTGTTGACAAGGGGCAAATGGAAGCTGCCCGTAGTTTAGGTTTATCTTATGGTAAGACGATGAAACGTGTTATTTTACCACAGGCTGTTAAAGTGATGATTCCATCATTTGTTAACCAATTTGTTATTTCATTGAAAGATACAACGATTCTTTCAGCTATTGGTTTAATTGAATTATTACAAGCTGGTAAAATCATTGTGGCACGTAATTTACAAGCGACAACGGTATATTTCTTAATCGCGTTACTATACTTTATCGTGATTACAGCATTAACTAAATTTGCTAAACGTTTAGAAAAGAAGGTGAACTAAATGGCAGAGAAAATTTTAGTCGAAAACTTACGAAAAAAATTCAATGATAATGAAGTCTTAAAAGGGATTGATTTGTCAATAAATGAAGGGGAAGTAGTTTGTATTATCGGGCCATCAGGTTCTGGTAAATCAACTTTCTTACGTTGTATGAATCGCTTAGAACAGATTGATCAAGGAGAAGTTATCATCGATGGTGTGAATATTGCTGACGATAATACGGATATTAACTTGGTTCGTCAACATATTGGCATGGTATTCCAGCATTTTAATTTATTCCCACACTTATCAGTGATGGATAACATTACCTTAGCACCAGTTGATCTAGGCAAAATGTCCAAAGCAGATGCTGAAGCTAAAGCGATGAAACTACTAGACACTGTGGGCTTATCGGATAAATGTGACGCGTATCCTAAGTCATTATCAGGCGGACAAAAACAACGTGTGGCGATCGCACGTGCCTTAGCGATGAATCCTGATATTATGTTATTTGATGAACCGACTTCGGCGCTTGACCCAGAAATGGTTGGCGACGTATTAAATGTTATGAAAAAATTAGCCCATAAAGGGATGACGATGGTGATTGTAACGCACGAGATGGGATTTGCAAGAGAAGTAGCTGACCGTGTGATTTTTATCGATGAAGGTCAAATTTTAGAAGACACAACCCCAGAAGAAATCTTCAATAATCCACAAAACGAAAGAACGAAGAACTTCTTGGATAAAGTATTATAAGAAAAATATCGATAAGTAGACCCCCAATTAGAAATAAGTATGCTATCTCACTTATTTCTAATTGGGGGCTTTTTTATATTGTATGTTTGTCCATAGGTCGTGCCAGCCCTTATTTTTGACTCGCGCGTGATAAACCGACATCCGCTCGGCATCCTCAGCAAAGTATGGTGTTGGTCGCACGATAAAACTTACTAAATCTTCGATACCATGTGGTGTGTAGAGTTCTAATTGTTTGGTTTCAGGGTGTAGGCGCGCGCCAATTGCTGTACATGTTTCAGGAAACTTAGCAATCGCATCACGTGCATTTTGATACATCGGCGTATTTGGATTGTGTTGGTGCATATAAACTTGATTTTTTAACTCCCATTGATACGTGGGATGTTGTTGTTTTAGATTGGCTTCGATCAATAGTGTTTGTTCATATGAAATAGCTGGATCATAGAAGACCACATCGACATCACGCATTGTTAAATCAGGGGTCAAATGCCCGCTTAAGTAATCCCACACACCATTTCTAATTGTCCCTGCACATAACCAACAATCAGGTAATTCTAATCTATCAACTATTGTCAAAATTTCACGTAACGTAGGCTGTTTCCACAATAATTTAGCAAGGTCTTCCTTATTCATCAACTTTTATACACTCCGTTTCTTGTTTATAAAACTATCTTCCTATCATAACATATTCTCTCCATAATTCGTGGAAGGGCTTGATTTGATTATCTTTTTTATTCACTCGTAAATTAGTGTATAATAAAGAGAATAACAATTAGAGGAGTGTGCCTTATGTTAAAACTAGGAATTATCGGTACGAACTGGATTACCCATCAATTTGTAGGTGCGGCGATTGAAACGCAGCAATTTGAATTACATAGTATTTATTCTCGTTCGGTTGAATCGGGGCTTAAATTTGGTGAAACGTATCAACAAACAAATGTGTACACTGATTTATCCGCTTTTTTTGCAGATGAAGCGTTGGAGGTGGTGTATCTTGCATCCCCTAACAGCATGCATTATGAACAAGCCAAACAAGCCTTATTAGCAGGTAAGCATGTGATTAGTGAAAAACCGGCCGTTTCACGTTTAGTTGAATTAGAAGAATTACATCAGTTAGCAGATACGCAAGGCGTTTTCTATTTTGAAGCAGCGCGTAATATTCATGAAGAAAATTTTAAACAAGTCGCAGAGATGATTCCGGCATTAGGGCCAATCGTGACAGCGAACTTTAGTTATATGAAATATTCATCACGTTATGACCAAGTAGTGGCAGGCGAAGAGCCAAATATTTTTTCACCAAAATTCTCCGGTGGTGCGTTGATGGACTTAGGCATTTACCTTGTCTATTCAGCGGTTGCTTGGTTTGGTAAGCCAGAAGAAGTGCATTATTTTGCGCGTAAATTACCAACGGGTGTTGACGGGGTCGGTCATATGATTTTCCGTTATCAAGACTTTGACGTCAACATGATGACAGGGAAATCAAGTACAAGTTTCTTACCTTCAGAAATTATTGGTCATACGCAAACTATTAGTATGAACGCGACCAATAGTATCGAAGAAATTTCGTTATACGATCATACAACGGGTGAAATGACTGCGATACCAGTCGTAAAAGAAGACAATCCAATGGTTGAAGAGGCGCGTACGTTTGCTCAGTTGATTAATCGTGATGACTTACAAGATGCGACTTATCGTGAATTACTGGACGTTATGCATACGGTCCATGAAGTGATGGAAGACTTAAGACTGCAAGAAGGCATTACCTTTGCAGCAGACATTAAAGAATAAAGGAAAATAAAAAATGAAGTTAACGCAATTAACACAAGCTTGGCAAGAACAATGGCAAGCCAAAAAATTTCAGGAACCAACAGCTATTCAGCAACAAGCCTATGAACCATTAAAACAAGGCGAACATATTTTAGGGGTTTCACCAACCGGAACAGGTAAAACGATTGCTTATGTTTTACCGTTATTAGAACGTTTAGAACCCAAAGAGGGTAATCAATTACTCGTATTATTACCAACACAAGAATTAGCGATTCAAGTAACTGACGTGATCCGTGAGTGGATTGGTGCGGTGGATTGTAGTGTTCAACCACTGATTGGTCAGGCCAACATCAAACGTCAAATTGAAAAATTAAAAGATAAACCAGAAGTATTAGTGGGAACACCGGGACGAGTTTACGAATTAGTCCAACAGAAAAAAATAAAAGCTCATCTATTAAAGACAGTCGTGTTGGATGAAGTTGATCAATTAATTGCCCATTCGGAATTGAATGCGGCTCAAAATATTTTGAAACGTCTGCAACAACAGACTCAATTAGTTGGGATTTCAGCGACAGGTCAAACCGTTGAGGCTGGTTTTAAGGAATTAGTCCGTCGTGACTTCAGGTTGATTGATGTGACGAACGAGCAAGCAGAACAAGCAGCCGATGTCCTACACGGTTACATTCGCACACCACTTCGTAAACGCGGCAGCGTGTTGAAGAGTTTAGCTCATGTTGACGGGATGCGTGCGATTGTCTTCTTTAACGAAGTCCAAGATATGGGATCTGTTTCAGACAAATTAACGTATGATGGCGTAGCCAACGTGTCGCTTGCATCTGATCAAAATAAATTCGAACGTCAACGTGCTATCCAAGCATTTCATGAGAAAAAAGTGCCGTTTTTATTAACAACCGATCTAGGGGCACGTGGTTTGGACTTCCAAGAAGTTGATTACGTGATTCACTATGATGTCCCTTATGGCGTTGAAAGTTATGTACACCGTAGTGGACGTACAGGGCGGATGAATCGTGAAGGGAATGTCTTGACCTTATTAAGTGACCACCAAATGAAAGACTTGAAAAATGTTAGTCAACGACCAAGTGCTGATCTGCACGAAGTGTTCTTATATGGTGGGAAGTTATCACTAACTGAGCCAACGAAATTAACTGATTCAGCAAAAATAAAACCAAAAAAAGATAAAAAAGATAGCAAAGCGAAAAAAACTCCGGCTAAAAATAAAAAGAAAAAAGCGAAAAAGAAATAAATAGGTAGTGAACGTTTTGTCGTAATTGGAGGAATCAAATGAGAAGCCGAAAAGAACAAATTTATCAATTTTTAAGTCTGCATGTTAGTGGGTTAACTGCGAATGAAATTGCGAGCCAAATGGAATTGGAACGTAGCAATGTGAGCCGCTACTTAACGGAACTATATAAAGAAAAACGCGTGTTTAAAAGCTCTGGTCGTCCCGTTGTTTACAGCGTGAATATTGCCAAACAAGAGCCTGAAAAATACACGGTTTCGTTTGATGATTTAGTAGGGTCGAGTGATTCGTTAAAAATCAGCATCCAGCAAGCTAAAGCGGCGATTCTATATCCTCCAAGAGGATTACACACGATTATTTTTGGAGAAACAGGGACAGGGAAATCATTATTTGCCGAATGTATGTATCAATTTGCGATTAGTTCTCAAACGTTATCTGAGGAAGCACCGTTTATTTCATTTAACTGTGCGGACTACGCTCAAAATCCCCAATTGCTTTTCTCACATATTTTTGGGGTGAAAAAAGGAGCCTATACGGGGGCAGATAGTGACCGTCCTGGTTTGCTATCTCAAGCAGATGGTGGGATTTTGTTCCTAGATGAGATTCATCGTCTACCACCAGAAGGACAAGAGATGTTGTTTACCTTTATTGACAAAGGTGAGTTTCGTCCGTTGGGGGAAAGTACTGAAGTGCATCACGCCTCTGTTCAAATTATAGGGGCAACCACTGAAAGTTCTGAAGTCTTTTTAACAACCTTTAATCGTCGTATTCCGATGTCGATTACGTTACCAGCACTTCGTGAACGTTCGTTAGATGAGCGTTATGAAATCGTAACATTGTTTATCAAACAAGAAGCAGATCGTTTGAATCAAAAAATTGTGATTGAACGTGATGTGTTGCTAGGATTCATGTTGTATGATGCTGAAGGAAATATTGGACAAGTCAAGCGTGATTTGAAGTTGGTTTGTGCTAAAGCGTTTCTACATTATCGTACACATGGTGAAGCCTATTTGACTATTAAACAAAATGATTTACCGCTAAACGTTCAAAAAGGTTTGTTACGTGTCAAAGATTTACCAGATCACTTTGAGCGTGCCATTGATAAGAATAAACAACATCTAACCTTCGAGCCAGGTGCTAAAGAAGTCGTTTGGCAACAAGATCCTGCTCGTGATATGGGAGTTTATCAAACCATTGAAGACCGTGTGAGTGATTTAAAACATCAAGAAATTGAAGAAATCGATTTAGAAAAATTAATTGAAGCGGATGTTAATCAATTTTTTGAAGCTTATATGGATGAATTAGCCAGTTCGACGATTCATCGTGATTTAATTCCTGACAATATTTGGAACTTAACGAATCGATTATATGATATTGCTGAAGAAAAGTTAGACCGAGTTTACAATGAAAAAGCGCGTTTTGCGTTTGCCCTTCATTTGCAAGGCACACTTGAACGTATTCGTGAGAAGCGTCTCATTGTTCATCCTAGTCTAAATGATGTTCGTATTAACTATCGTGAAGAGTTTCAAGTAGCGCTTGATTTATCTGCAATGATTGAGCATGAACTTGCGTTACAAATTCCATTTGATGAAATTGGCTTTATTACCATGTTTTTATCGGTTGATTTAACCGAAGCAGCTAAGACTCAAACGAATGATGTACAAGTCATTTTACTGATGCACGGCCAATCGACTGCTTCAAGTATGTTGGAAGCAGTGCAAGAATTGCTAGGAACAAAAACGGGTGTTGCCTTCAATATGCCATTGACGATGGAAGTTCAAACGATGTATGAACAAGTGAAAGATTATGTCTTGAATCATAAAGAAGAGATGCGTAGTGGCATGTTGTTATTAACGGATATGGGTTCTTTGAATACCTTTGGCAATATGATTTATGAAGAAACAGGTGTTAAAACACGTGCGATTTCGATGGTAAGTACGATGATTGTTTTAGAAGCCGTCCGAATGGTAAGTACGGGTCGAAGTCTAGAAGATATTTATCAAAATATTCAAGTGTCATTCCAATCGATTGTGCGTAATCAATTCAAGCCAGCTAAAGAACTTCCTAAAGCGATTGTCGTGACTTGTTTTACGGGTGAAGGGGTTGCTGCGAAATTATCAGAACGTATCAAACCTATTTTGAACGAAGAGATTGAAGTGTTCCAATTACAGTATTTGGAAAAAGAATCGTTTCGCTCTCGAATAGATGAACTGTTAGAAAACTATGATATTAAAGGAATTGTCGGAACAGTAGACGTGGAGTATCAGAATATTCCATTCTTCTCAGCTTTTGACATATTTAATAATCATGGGCTAACAGATTTGAAGCGTATAGCAGCTGATGAAGTTGAAATCGACCAAATGATTTATTCGTTAAAAGGTAGCTTAACGCACGTTGATTCCGTATCTGATTTACTCCATCTATTGCAAAGTATCGTTGAACACATTCAACGTGATTTAAAGATTATTTTAGAACCCGGTATTGAATCAGCGATTATGATTCATATTGCTTTCTTAATTGATGGCTTGAAGTCAGAAGAACGTCTAAGAGTGTTTAAAGATTTAGAACATTATAAGACGCAACACCGCATTGAGTTCAATGGTGTTAAAACTAAGATGATGCAATTAGAAAAACGTTATGAAATAGCAATTTCTGAAGATGAAATAGCCTATATCACGGAAATGTTTCTTGATAATGCATTGTAACAACTAAAAAAGGGATGTAAATTACACGCTATTAAACACTGTGTAATTTACGTTCTTTTTTTGTGTAATGGATAGATTGAGACAAAACGTTGACATGTAGACGTTTTCAATGAACGGATAGTTGGCACAAGAATTGCATTTATTAAAGTGTGAAACGTTATAATGTTATAAACTTATGAATTTTAAGGAGGGTGAAAGATGTCAAAGAAAACGATTATGCTAGTGTGTTCAGCAGGGATGAGCACGTCCATGCTAGTAACAAAGATGCAACAAGCAGCAGATGATCAAGGTATTGATGCTGAAATTTTTGCTGTAGGGGCCTCAGATGCGGATAATAATTTAGCGACAAAAGATGTGGATGTTTTATTGTTAGGACCTCAAGTTCGCTTTATGAAAGGTCAATTTGAAGCCAAATTAGCCGACAAAGGTATTCCGCTAGATGTTATCGACATGAAAGATTACGGTACAATGAATGGTAAAAATGTTTTGAACCAAGCGTTAGGGCTAATTGAAGGGTAGCGTTATTGGTAACAAGAATCAATCTTTTAAATGATTAAAAAAGATTGATTTTGGTCAAGAGAGGTTTAGGAGGTTTTACACAATGGATCAAGAATATTTAGAAGCGGTGATGGGCTTGATTGTCAACTCGGGCAATGCTAAGAGTGATGCAATGGAAGCTATCTATGCAGCAAAAGAGGGTAAGTTTGAAGAAGCTGATGAAAAAATTAAAGCGGCAGAAGCAGCCTTAGTTGAGGCGCATCATTCTCAAACAGGTTTATTAACAAAAGAAGCACAAGGGGAGAAATTGGAGATTACGTTATTAACGGTTCATAGCCAAGATCATTTAATGACGTCTATAACATTTACAGATTTGGCAAAAGAACTGGTTGATGTGTATCGTAAACTATACAACGGTTAGACACAACTAAATTAAATAATAGGAGGATTTTTTATGAATGCATTAGTTAGTTGGATGGAAAGGTATATTTTACCGGTAGCTGCAAAAATCGGTTCGCAAAAACACTTAGTGGCACTGCGTGATGCGTTTATTAGTATGATGCCGGCAACAATGGCAGGTTCAGTAGCGACGTTACTAAACGCATTTTTACGTGATTTCCCAAATACTTATATTACAAAGGGTCCATTATTTTTAGAAAATGATCCTGGTGGTTACACCAACGTTATTACCAAATATACATCAGCAATTATTTCGATGAACGGGATTGTTTGGGGCGGTACATTAGCGATTATGGCGGTGTTGTTTGCAGTTACATTAGGTTATCAAATTGCTAAAGCGTACGATGTTGACCCATTATCAGGCTCTATTGTGTCATTAGCAGCGTTCTTAATGGGGATTCCTCAATCAGCAACAGCGACGTTAACTCTAACAGAAGCTTTACCAGATAAAGCAGCTGAATTATTAACAGCAGCAGGCGCTACGATTGATGGATTAAATGTCTCAACAGGTGCTTGGGGATACTTCCCATTCAGTCAATATATGGGTGGTACAGGATTATTTACAGCCATGTTATTTGGTTTTATCTCTGTTATTATTTTCTCTAAATTAATGAATAAAAAGATTACAATTAAAATGCCCGATTCAGTACCACCGGCAGTATCAAAAGCTTTCGCAGCAATTGTTCCTGGGGTAGTGGCTTTATATGCATCAAGTTTAGTCTATGATTTATTCCAAAGATTTGTCGGTATGCCGATTATTGACTGGATCTCAGAATCTATTCAAAAACCATTATTACAACTTTCTCAAGGTTACGGTGCGGTAGTAGTTATTGTATTACTTATTCATATTTTATGGTTCTTTGGTTTACACGGTACGAATATCATGTCACCTGTGTTACAATCAGTCTATGGAACAGCGATGGTTGATAATACTAATGCCTTCCAACAAGGGGAAGCAATTCCTTATAAATGGGTGGCCGGTTCATTTGAAGCGTTCGTATGGCCGGGGGGCGCAGGGGTTACGCTAGTGCTGTTAATTGCTGTGCTATTGTTCTCTAAACGTTCAGATTATCGAACAATTGGTAAATTAGCGATTGGACCTGGATTATTTAATATTAACGAACCAGTGATGTTTGGTTTACCAGTAGTATTAAACCCAATCATGATTATTCCATTCATTTTAGCACCATTAGCAACAGCTACAATTGCTTACTTTGCAACGATTGCGGGCTTAGTAAAACCGGTTGTTGTAAATGTTATTTGGGTAATGCCTACCGTTTTAAGTGGTTTCTTAGCAACAGGTGGCGATTGGAAAGCGATTGTGTTAACTATTGTTAACTTAGTCGTAGCACTTGCAATTTGGGCGCCATTTATCATTGCTGCTAACAAAATGGCTGAAGAATAATTAAATTAATTTAATTTAAACATTATTATAATAGAAGAAACTAACTAGTTACACCACAAAACTTGCAGGAAGTGGCGTGGTGTGTGCTAGTTAAATTGATAAACAAGAAGGAGCGATTAAGATGATTGCAATTGACGTAGCAATGCAACAAGATAACGTGATTGCCTTATTAGAAGGTCTATCTGAAGGGATTACGTACAAGTTTATTGAGAAAAAAGGAATTAAATTAACGTTTGAAGTGGCTGGGGCAGAACCAGAAGCAGCGGCAAAAGCAGCGAAAGAAGCGATTAAATCAGAACCTTGGGGAAAAGTACTTTACTTTCAATGCAATGCTATGTAATAACTAATTATTAAAAAATGAAGGAGCAGATGATAGATGATGATGAAAAACGGTTTAGCCTTAATTAGTTTAGGTTGTTTATTATTTATGTTTAGTGTGAATCCAAAAACCTTGAAATACGATTTTTTATTAATGGCAACGGCTGTTTCTCTAATCGTTTTAGGTGCTGTTTTGGCGTATAAAGGCAACAAAAATGCGAAAAAGGCTGAGGTGAAGCAACATGAAAATCGTTAAAACCTTAAATATACCCGCCGATTTTTTTTACCAACAAGTGATTAATTCAGTAGTGTTTGACATTCGTAAGAGTACAGGTGAAACAATCAAACCTCATCAATTAGCCAATTATAGCTATGTTAAAGAGTTCTCTAAAAATAGTCGGGCGCGTATCACCATTGAAGAAGCCAAAACGAATGAATGTTATCGATTTAATACTTCAACTATTCGTAATGAGTTTAATGTCGTTTACCAAATCAAGCCCACATCTGATCAACAGTGTGAGGTGACTTATACAGAAGAGATGACTTCACATGGACTTCTACAAAAACTTAATGATAGTTTATTTGGTGTTGTGATGACGCCTTTTAAGAAGAAACAACTAGTTAAAATGTTAGAAGCAATGGAAGCTTCGTATTAGAAATCTAGAGTGAAAATTTGATATTGTGAAAGAATATACACACAAATCTTTGTGTGTTTTTTCTTTTTGAACAGAGTGTAATTTTATTTCGCTAGAAAACGTTATTATTCCGGCATTTCTTTTCGATAATAGTTGGCACACAACTTGCATATATAAAGTATGAATAAAAAATAAAGATTTTGGGGGAATTACAAATGTCTAAAAAAACAATTATGTTAGTATGTTCAGCAGGAATGAGTACGTCTATGTTAGTAACAAAAATGCAAAAAGCAGCGGATGAGCAAGGCTTAGAAACAGATATCTTCGCAGTATCAGCATCAGATGCAGATAACAACTTAGCAGCTAAAAATGTTGACGTCTTATTATTAGGACCTCAAGTTCGTTTCATGAAAGGTCAATTCGAAGAGAAGTTAGCGGATAAAGGGATTCCTTTAGATGTAATCGACATGAAAGACTACGGTATGATGAACGGACCAAACGTCCTAGCCCAAGCCTTAAAATTAATCGGAGAGTAAAGAAAAGTGCTTGAGTGAGCGCTTATCCCCGGAAAATAATGAAAACCATTCAAAAATAGCTTCTTATATTTTTGGAATGGGAGGTATTATTTTCGAGGGGATGCTCAGGAAAGCCGGATTAGATAAAGTGCTCACGGTCGCGTTTAACTTTTGAGTAATATGCGCACGATGACGAAAATTGCGAAGCGATTTTTGAGAATCGTGACATATTACCGAGGAAGTTGCGACCAAAAGCCGGATTGAGAAAAGTACTTGAGGGTGCGGGTTGCTTTTGAGCAATATGCGTGGGATGACGAAAATTGTACAACAATTTTTGAGAGTCACAACATATTGTCTAAAAAGCAGCACCTAAAAGCCGGATTAAGAAGATTCCTTGAGGGTGTTCATTAGTGTTTCAGTTATAGAGACACCCTCATTCTTTTTAAAATATTATTAAAAATAAAAAGGTGGAAAAATAATGGATCAAGAATATTTAGAAGCAGTCATGGGATTAATCATTAACTCAGGAAATGCTAAAAGCGATGCAATGGAAGCTATCTATGCTGCGAAAGCAGGAAACTTTGAAGAAGCAGACGCGAAAATTAAAGGCGCGGAAGAAGCATTAGTTCAAGCGCATCATTCTCAAACAGGCTTATTAACGAAAGAGGCACAAGGCGAGAAGTTAGAAATCACTTTATTAACGGTTCATAGCCAAGATCATTTAATGACATCAATCGCTTTTACTGATTTAGCGAAAGAAATCATTGACTTACACCGCAAAATTAGCGAATAATACAATCCCTGCACTTCAGCTAAAAGGTTGGTGTAGGGATTTCTTCATAAACATTGAAATAAAAATAAGTAAAGGTGGGAAAATAATGGTCAAACGATTAATTAGTGCTAATGCAAGTGACATTAGCAAATTTACAAAGGAAGACTTAGTACAAAGTATTAAAGCTAGTGAAGGACGCGTTATTCTAAGTGAAAATGTCGTCATGCATGAACCAATCGTTGGTGATATTACATCAAGTGAGTTAGCACGAGCTTATGGTGCGGATATGATTTTATTAAATGGTTTCGATGTTTTTGAACCGATTATATTAAGTTTATATGAAGGACAATATGCGGCATGGAATGCTAAACCTAATGACAACGCAATTCGTGATTTGAAAAAATTAGTGGGACTGCCAATTGGTGCTAACTTAGAACCTGTTGATCCAAACGCTAATATGACATCGGATGTCATTGAAATTTCTAAAGGACGTACGGCTTCAGCTGAAACATTCAAACGTGCCAATGAAATTGGGTTAGATTTTATCTTATTAACAGGTAATCCGGGAACAGGTGTCACCAACCAACGAATTGCTGAAAATATCAAAATCGCTAAAGAGCATTTTGATGGTGTGATAATTGCTGGTAAAATGCATAGTGCTGGCGTAGATGAGCCAGTCGCAAGTGCTGAATCGGCCAAACAGTTCGTCGAAGCGGGGGCGGATATTGTGTTAGTGCCAGCTGTAGGTAGCGTTTGGGGAATTACTGAAAAAATGGTAGCTGAAGTGGTCGAATACTGCCATAGTCAAGATAAATTAGTGATGAGTGCGATTGGAACGTCTCAAGAAAGTTCTCATCCAGATACTATTCGAGACATTGCGTTACGTAATAAAATATTAGGGGTTGATATTCAACATATTGGTGATGCGAATATGGGATTAGTCGGCATAAAAAATATTAAGGAACTATCAGATGCAATCCGCGGTGAACGTCATACTGTTTCACGTTTTGCTCGCTCAGTAAATCGTTAAAAAGAAGTATTATATAGAAGAAAATGAATAAAAATAGTTGAAATAAGACATAGGCCTGAATCCTATGTCTTATTTTTAATGATATTTTTTTAAAGTTGTATTTTTTTGTTATTATATAAAAGGTTAATTTAATGAAAATAAATTGACGAAACACATTGTAAATATCAATAAATAACTTAATGGATATCTTATTTTTCTGACAAAGCTTTTAAATATAGCGTTTTGTTTCGAGAAACTATCGTTAAATAACAAAAAGTACACACAAATTATTGTGTGTACTTTTTGTTTAGTATATTTGTGTAAGCGGATTTTTATTGAAAACGTTGTTATAATAACGTTTTCAATAAAAATGAAAGTTGGCACGGCTCTTGCTTATATAAGAGTGAGAATAATAAAAAATTAATCATATCTTAGGAGGATTTTAAAATGGCAACAAAAACAATTATGTTAGTATGTTCAGCAGGAATGAGTACGTCTATGTTAGTAACAAAAATGCAAAAAGCAGCAGATGCTCAAGGATTAGAAACAGATATCTTCGCAGTCTCAGCTTCAGATGCTGACAATAGCTTAGCTGCAAAAAATGTTGATGTTTTATTATTAGGACCTCAAGTACGTTTCATGAAAGGTCAATTCGAAGCTAAGTTAGCAGACAAAGGTATTCCATTAGATATTATCGATATGAAAGACTATGGCATGATGAACGGCGAAAATGTTCTAGCACAAGCGTTAAAATTAATCGAAGGTGCGTAATCCATCAGCTGATTAATTATTAGAACTATAGAGATAAAAAGGTGGATCAAAATTTATGGATCAAGAATATTTGGAAGCAGTGATGGGGTTAATTATTAACTCTGGAAATGCCAAAAGTGATGCAATGGAAGCAATTTATGCCGCTAAAGCAAGTAACTTTGAAGAGGCAGATGCAAAAATCAAATCAGCTGAAGAAGCGTTAGTTCAAGCGCATCATGCTCAAACAGGTTTATTAACAAAAGAAGCACAAGGTGAAAAATTAGATATCACATTGTTGACCATACATAGTCAAGATCATCTAATGACGTCAATTGCTTTTACTGATTTAGCTAAAGAGATTATTGATGTTCATCGCAAAATTTCAGCGTAATTAAAAAGGAATGATAGGTTTGTTGGTAGGTTTTAATTAGGTTAATAATCAATCGAAAGATTATTAAAAAATAGAAAAGTTTTGGGAGGGAAAAGCATGAATGCTTTAACAACATGGTTGGAAAGATATATTCTTCCAGTCGCAGGTAAAATTGGTAATCAAAAACATTTGGTTGCACTAAGAGATGCCTTCATTGGTACCATGCCAGTAACAATGGCAGGGTCTATGGCGGTGTTAATTAACGCAATTATTCGTGATTTACCAACACAGTTTATTGACGGTTATGACGCTAATACTATTCCAGTTTTTAGAGAAATTATTGGAATTAATGGTTATGTATGGAATGGGACGTTAGCGATTGCCGGTTTGATGTTTGCTTTCTCATTAGGTTACAACATTGCACGTGCTTATGGCGTGAATGATTTAGCCGGTGGATTAGTTTCAGTAGGAGCTTTAATTCAAGGGATTGCTTTCTCAGCACCAGCTTCAGTTCAAGTTCCTCAAGGGGAGTTAGGTACTAAAGCAGTCGATGCATTAAAAGCAGTAGGAGCAGCAGTTGATACAGTCGAAGTAAAAGACGCAGCAACAGGTGCTGTCACAGTATTTGACCAAGTAACAAATAGTGCTTGGGGTTGGTTAAAACTTGATCATTTAAATGGTAATGCGTTCTTCACAGCAATGATTTTAGGTTTCGTTTCTGTTGTTATTTTCTCTAAATTAATGAACAAAAACATTACGATTAAAATGCCAGAACAAGTGCCACCAGCTGTAAGTAAAGCTTTCGCAGCGATTATTCCAGCTTTAGTAGCATTGTACGTTGTAGGTATCTTCAACTACTTCTTTACTAAAGGAACTGGTATGTTATTCATCGATTGGGTACAAAAAACAATCGCTGAACCATTATTAGGTTTATCTCAAGGTTTCGGAGCAGTTATCTTAGTAACTATTTTCATCCAATTATTCTGGTTCTTCGGAATTCACGGTATGAACGTTTTAGCGCCAGTTTTAGAAGGAATTTGGGGAGTTGCTCAAATTAAAAACGTTAACTTGTTTAACGAAGGTGGCGTTGAATTAGTTAAAGCTGAAGGTTATAAATGGGTACGTGGTTCATTCGATGCATACACAATGTTCGGTGGATCAGGTGGTACGATTGTCTTAATTATCGCGATTTTAATGTTCTCTAAGCGTGCTGATTACAAGACTATCGGTAAATTATCATTAGGACCTGGTATCTTCAACATTAACGAACCTGTTATGTTTGGTTTACCAATCGTGTTAAACCCAATTATGTTCGTACCATTCTTATTAGCACCATTAGTAACAACAGCAATTGGTTACTTTGCAACAACAATGGACTTAGTAAACCCTGTTTCTCAACAAGTAGTATGGGTAACACCACCATTACTATTATCATTCTTAGCAACAGGAGCAGACTGGAGAGCACCAATCGTAACATTAATCTGTATGATTGTCTCATTCATCATCTATGCACCATTCGTTATCGCAGCAAACAAAATGGAAGAACAATAAAGTGCTTAAGTGAGCGATTATCCCCAAAAAATAATGAAAACCATTCAAAAATAGTTTCTCATATTTTTTGAATGGGAGGCATTATTTTCGAGGGGATGCTCACGAAAGCCGGATTAGAAAAAGTGCTTGAGGACACGTTTAGCTTCCGAGTAATATGCGAAGAAGGACGAAAATTGTGTAATAATTTTTGAGAGTTCTGACATATTACCGAGGAAGTTGCGTCCGAAAGCCGGATTAAGAAAAGTGCTTGAGGACACGTTCAGCTTCCGACTAATAAGCGCTTTGTTTTAAAAGGTCATTGAAAAATAAAAGAATTGGTTAATAAAAAATCAAGGGGAAGCGGTGCTTTTTACCGCTACCCCTGTTATTATTATAGGAGGGAACAACGATGATCGCAGTGAACGTTGCAATGCAACAAGATAAAGTTATTGAATTATTAGAAAGTCTAAATGAAGGAGTTACCTTCACTTATAAAGAGAAAAAAGGCATTAAATTGTTTTTTGAAGTAGACGGAGCTGACGCAGAAACAGCTGCTAAACTAGCAAAAGAAAGCATCAAAGCACAACCTTGGGGCGGCGTATTATTTTTCCAATGTACACCAGCTTAATTAACAGTTAGATTTGAAGGAGAGAAGCATCATGATGAAAAATGGTTTGTTTTTAATTAGTATCGGGTTAATAATGTTTATGTTCTGTGTCAATCGCACAACGTTGGAGTATGATTTTTTACTGATGACAACGGCCGTGACGTCTATCATTGTGGGAAGTGTAATCTCTTTTAAAGCTAATAAAAAAGCAAAGCAAGCTGAGGTGAACCAAGATGAAAATCGTTAAAACACTAAATGTGCCAGCTGAATTTTTTTATCAACAAATCATCAATTCAGTTATTTTTGATATTCGTAAAAGTACCGGTGAAACCGTAAAAGAGCATCAATTAACTAACTACTCTTATGTTAAAGAATTTTCAAAAAGCAGTCGTGCAAAAATTACGATTGAAGAGGCACAAAAAAATCAGCGTTATCGTTTTAATACGTCAACTGTCCGTAATGAATTTAACGTGACCTACGACATTAAAGCAGTGTCAGATAGTCAATGTGAAGTGACTTATACGGAAGAGATGACGTCACATGGCGTTTTACAGAAAGCTAATGACACACTATTCGGCCTATTCCTAGTGCCATTTAAGAAAAAACAATTAGTGAAAATGCTAGAGTCGATGGAAGCCTCTTATTAACTAATAAAAAAATCTATCTTAACACGTGTTACCGGGTGTTAGGATAGATTTTTTGCTTATCTGCCTAGACAGAATTACTCAAAAGTGGGAAAATAAAAGAGTTCAGTCCTCTTAGTTAAATGGATATAACAAAACCCTCCTAAGGTTTAGTTGTAGGTTCGATTCCTACAGGGGACGTCAAATATTAAATATAGGAAGAGAGTTAGTGGGTTGAATAAAAAGTTTATTATTTTATGTGTAACGATATTATTGTTGGTATCAGTTGCATTTAATGCTAAAACTGTTCAGAAAACATTAAGAGAAGAAAAACTAACAGGTCATGTTTTTTCTCATAGAGGTGCATCTGGGGAAGAAATAGAACATACTTTTGCAGCTTATGATTTGGCTATTGCGTATGGCTCTAAATATATAGAACAAGATTTAGTAACATCTAAGGAAGGAACTTTATTTGTTTCACATGATTTATCAGCGAAGAAAATCACAGGGGTTGATAAGCAATATAGTGACTTGACAGATAAAGAAATTAAACAATTAGCTACAGAAGATGGGACTTCTATCCTAACATTACAAGAGGTTTTTGATAAATATCAAGATGATATTAATTATGTAATCGAACTAAAAGAAGGTGGAAAACAAGTTGAAGCCTTTGTAGATATTATTAATCAAAATAAATTAGTAAAGAATGTGATTGTACAGTCATTTGATATTAATGCGATAAATAAAATGGCTGAAAAAATACCTGAGATGCCACGTCTATTATTGGTAACTAATCAAGAAAAATTAGACGAAGCAATCACACTTGAACAGGTAGATATAGTATCTACAAATAAAGAATTGATGACGCCAAGCAATGTTGAGAAAGTTCATCAAGCGAAAAAAATATATAATGCTTGGACATTAGATTCAACAGCAGAAATAAAAAAAGCTATTGAACTAGGAGCAGACAATTACTTTACAAATTATACAGGTAAAGCATTATTGTTAGAAAAAAAATATCGTAAATAATTATTGGGTTTATACTTGAAAAGAGGCCAGACTAATTTAGTTTGGCCTCTTTCGGTCTGTTGTTTTTCTCCCTAAAATAATTTTACATTTGAGAAGCTACCACTCATTATTGGTCAGGTTAAATTTTTTTTTGCATCGTACTATCCTCCTTTAATGAGGCGCTTATAAAATAAAACAAGCAAACGATTTTCGTCGTTTGCTTGTTTCGATTCCATAATAATTAATTATGCCCATTCACCGTTACGGAAAATTGGTTGGCGTGTGCCGTCAGCACGGATACCGTCGATGTTCATTTCAGCAGAGCCAATCATGAAGTCAACGTGTGTGTTACTACGGTTTAAACCAGCGGCTGCTAACTCTTCTTGCGTCATTTCAGTTCCACCTTCAACGTTGAATGCGTAAGCTGAACCTAAGGCTAAGTGGTTAGAAGCATTTTCATCAAATAATGTGTTGTAGAAAACAATACCTGATTGAGAAATTGGTGATTGGTTAGGAACTAATGCTACTTCACCAATACTACGAGCACCTTCATCAGTATCTAAAAGTTTTAATAATACGTCTTCGCCTTTTTCAGCAGAAGCTTCAACGACACGGCCGTTTTCGAATTTGAAGACCATGCCTTCGATAGTTGTCCCCGCGTAGCTTAATGGTTTAGTACTTGAAACGACACCATCAATACGACGGTTATCAGCAGCAGTGAAGACTTCTTCAGTTGGCATGTTTGCCATGAAGTGCTCACCACGAACGTTGTCGCTACCAGCACCTTCCCAACGATGATTTTTTGGTAAACCAATGATTAAATCAGTTCCAGGAGCTGTGTAATGTAACGCATCAAACTGTTCAGCGTTTAATTCATCAGCTTTTGCCCATAATGTTTTGTCATGTGCATCCCAAGCAGCAATTGGGTCTTCAGAGTAGATACGAGTTGTTTTGAAGATTTGATCCCACAATGCATCCACTTGTTCTTCATTAGTTGCTAAGTCAGGGAAGACTTTAGCCGCCCAGTCTTTACCAGCTGCCGCAACAACTGTCCAACTTAATTTGTTAGCTTGAGTGGCTTCACGTAATGGGAACATTGCTTTACCAGCAGCTAATTGGTATTTAGCAATGCGATCTGAGTCGATGCCTGCGAATGCATCAGGGTTTTTAGACACCACACTAATGCGGCTAGCGCCTTCATCGACCCAAGATTGCATTTCATCGATTTTGTGTTGTGGAATAGTTGTTAAGTTTTCTTCTGTTGTGTTAGCGAAAAATTCGCGAGACACGATATCGTCAGACCATTGAACTGACACGTTACTTGCACCTAATTTGTAGGCTTCTTTAACGATTAAACGAGCTAATTCAGCTTGTTCAACATCAATGTTAACGACCACAGTTTGACCTTTTTGAACATTAACGCCAGTTTTAACGATTAATTCAGCATATTTTTGTAAATAAGTATTAAAATTTTCCATGGATAGTTCCCCCTAATCTCATTATCTTTTAATTTTATCATTTTTTATTAAATTTAACAATTTTTTGTATGAAAAAGGTGGACAAAAGTGATAAGAAAATATATGCTACAAAATAATGTGTGAAATAGTTTTAAAGAAAAAATGAAATAATTATTATTTGTTTTTTTACCTATCCTTTTATGTTATAATTATAACGAGTTAAAAAGGGAATTAAATAGTTGGATTATAAATATACTAAAAGCAGTGAGGTGACCATTTATGGCCAGAAGAAAGACGATTACTAAAGATCAAGTATTAAACGCAGCATACTCATTAGTGTCAACAGAGGGGTTTGATAAGTTTACAGCACGAAATATTGCACAAAGAATGAAGTGCTCAACCCAACCTATTTATTTAGAATTTGAGAATATGGAAGATTTGAGAACACAGGTTTTAGAAATGATAAAAAAACATTTAGTTAACGATGTTTTTTCAAGAGAAATTACAGGGAATTGCTTGTATGATATCATATTAAATTACATTGAATTCGCACGTAATGAACGTGTAATGTACCGTGCAATCTATGTTGAAGAGAACCTTGATCCTGAGGCATTAAATGAATTTAATTTGGATGTTTTTATGAAACACATGAATCAAGATGAAGAGTTCGCTAAACTATCTGATGAAAAGAAAAACAATTTATTTATCAGTACATGGATTTTAGCAACTGGCATTGCGACGCTAAATTCATCAGGATTATATCGTCCATCAAGAGAACAAATCATGTCTTTAATTGATGAAGTGAAAAATATGTCATTTGAATATGAAAAAAAATTAGATACTAAATAAATTTATGAAAAAAATGTAAAAAAGGTGTGACTTCTTAGTCACACCTTTTTTGCTGCTATTTATCGGAGCTAAACGATGCCTCAAGCACTTTGCATAATCCGGCTTTCGTGAGTAGCTCTTGCCAAAATAAGTCAAATTGCTACGAAAATTTGAAAAGACAATTTTCTACGCGATTTGACTTATTTTTCAGAGCTCAACACTCCTTCAAGCACTTTACTTCACTTTGCTGGCTAGTTCTTTGGCGAATTTTTCTAGGTTTTCGATGTCTTCTTCTTCAGCTGCTAAGTCGACTTTCACCGATTCAGCCCCTTTTGTTGCACCGGCTTGGGCGAAAGCTTTGTCAAAATCATCAACGGCTGAACAGAACATTTCATAGAAGGTGTCGCCTGAACCCACAACGCCATATATTTTGCCTGATAAGTCTAATTCTTTTAATTCTTCGTATAAATCAACGATATCGTCTGGTAATGAACCTTCATCATAAGTATAGGTACCAATTACACAAATATCCGCTTCTAAAAAGTCATCGGCATCGACTTGTGTACATTCGTTAATTTCTACTTCTAAGCCTTCGTTTTCTAACGCTTCGGCTACAATATCTGCAATCTCTTCAGTATTACCAGTTAAGCTGGCATATACGATTTTAGCTAGTGCCATGTTATTCATCCTCTCAATCTGTTTATCATCATGATTTATTATAACAGAAAATCGACGTTTGAAAATCATTATGTGATGGATTGAATTTGGTAAAAAAAATACAATATGCTAGAATAGGTGTGCTAAGTAAATGAAGGAGCGAATAAAATGATTACATTAAAATCTACAAGAGAAATTGAAAATATGAAAAAATCTGGTGAGTTATTAGCGAAAGTCCATGAAAACTTACGTACGTTTATCAAGCCAGGTATTACAAGCTGGGATATTGAAGAGTTTGTTCACAAATTTATCGTTGATAATGGTGGGATTCCTGCTCAAATTGGTTATGAAGGCTATGAATATGCAACTTGCTGCAGTATTAACGATGAAATTTGTCATGGTTTCCCTCGTCGTAAAGTCTTAAAAGACGGGGATTTAATTAAAGTAGACATGTGTATTGATTTAAATGGTGCGATGTCTGACTCATGTTGGTCATATGTAGTGGGTGAATCAACCCCTGAAATCGACCGTTTAATGGAAGTGACAAAAAAATCCTTATACTTAGGTATCGAGCAAGCGCAAGTGGGTAACCGTATTGGTGATATCGGACATGCGATTCAAACTTATGCAGAAGCTCAAGGGTATGGCGTAGTCCGTGATTTTGTGGGACATGGAATCGGACCAACTATTCACGAAGCGCCAGCGATTCCTCACTACGGTGAAGCAGGTAAAGGGTTACGTTTGAAAGAAGGCATGGTGATTACCATCGAGCCAATGATTAATACAGGAACTTGGAAAATGAAAATGGATGACAATGGTTGGACAGCTTATACACAAGACGGTGGATTAAGTTGCCAATATGAACATACGTTAGCAATTACTAAAGAAGGCCCTATTTTATTAACAGAACAATCACCAGAATAATCTGAAAGTTTTCGTTATCATCATATAAGGAGGAGGGAGAAGATGGTAGATAAACATGTGAAGCCTAAATCGTTTCAACATTTTTGTCAGTTGCTTTGGCAAAGTTTTGGTCGCGGTGAGATTGGTACATCCTCATCAGCGATTGCTTATTACCTTCTTTTCTCGATTTTTCCTTTGATTATTTTGGTGGGAAACTTACTTCCTTACACGTCACTTAACAGCGTGGAAGTATTAAATTATATTAAAGTGTTAATCCCACTTGATATTTATAATTTAATAGAAGGAACCATTACGTCATTATTGCGAACAACAGATGGTGGACTATTATCAATTTCGGCTTTAACTACTATTTGGGCGGCTAGTCGAAGTATTAATGCCCTACAAGTGTCACTTAATAAAGTCTACGGTGTAGGAAAAAATCAAAATTTTATTGTGCGTCGTGTGCTCTCGGTATTGATAATATTTTCCTTTATGTTACTGATTATTTTACTGACAACAGTCTTTACATTCGGTCAAGGGGTTATTGAACATATCACCCCGGATTTTCCGATTGTCGGTGAAATTTATAAAAATTTGTCTTCTTGGAAATTACCAACGACGATGACAGGGATTTTTGTGACGATGTGCTTAATATATTTTGTTTTGCCTAACGTGAAGTCGAAAATTCGTTATATTTTTCCCGGGGCGATTGTGGCAACGGCTGGCTGGATGTCTCTAACGCAAATATTTGGTTACTACGTTAAATATTTTGCCAGTACTTACAATAGTTACGGAATTGTTGGAAGTTTGATTGTCGTCTTATTATGGTTGAACTTTGCTGCTATTGTGATTATTTTGGGTGGTGTGTTGAATGCGGCTACGCAAGAATTTATCGAAGGTAATATTAAAGAGAAACGCATGAGCTTATCAAAAGTTAAAAAGAAATTATTGAACAATAAAAAAACTGCCGGAACCTCTTAAGTTCCAGGCAGTTTATTTTTTTTCTTTTTTTCTATTATAACGTTCAGCTTTGACTTTATTACGATAAGCTTTGTTACCAATATAGCGCATCGCATTGAGAAGCGGTCGTTGCTCTTCTCCTACTAAGCCGATTTGTTCGACAAATAGTTCTAAGCCAAAGACTACGGCCACAATCATTACGACGTTCGCAATAGAACTTGAGGCTGAATATAATAACGCAATTAGTGAGAAAGTTAAGGCTAACACATAAATCATTAACACTGCTCCACGATGAGTGAAGCCCAATGATAAGAGACGGTGATGCAAATGCATACTATCGGGTTTTGAAATAGATTGTTTTTTTAATTTACGACGAATAATGGCATAAAAAGTATCTGTTATTGGCACGCCTAAAATAATCAACGGAGTAATTAAAGAAACAAGTGTCGCATTTTTCAATCCTTGTAAGGAAAGAATAGCAATCATATAGCCTAAGAACAGTGCGCCAGTATCACCTAAATAAATTTTTGCTGGGAAAAAATTAAACGGTAGGAAACCACCGATACTTGCGACTAAAATAAATATCATAATCGGAACTTGTACGATAATGGCACCTGAGGTTGAAGCGATATAACCGATAAAGCCAATAGTTGTTAAGGCAATGATTGAAACACCAGAAGCCAGACCATCTAAACCATCGATTAAATTAATCGCATTGACAAATCCTAAAATCCATAACACGGTCAACGGAAAGCTAAGCCAACCCAAATCGATGTTTTCAAAAGAAAAGACATTGACAATATCCATGCGAATGTTTAGCACGAAATAGGCATAAAAAGCGGCTAACAGCATGCCTATTGTTTTAGCTCGTGGCGATATTTCCTTAATATCGTCAATTAATCCCGTAGCGATAATAATAGCGGCTCCTAAAATTAATTTTAGCGAATAGCCAAGAGGGAAAATATCTCTAAATAAACAAGTAATCGCAATCGAAAAGGCTAAATATATGGCAAGCCCACCAGCTGAGGGCATGATTTTTTTATTAATACGTCGTTTGTTAGGAACATCTACTGCGCCAATTAAACATGAAAAGCGCTGGATGATGGGGGTCAATCCTAAAGCTAAGAAAAAGGTGATAATTAGCCTTACGATTAAACTTAGAATAAAACTCATAAAGTTACCTACTTTCATATAGTCACACGCTACTATTATACCTCAAAAAAACGCTTGTTCCAACTGTTAAAAATGTTCAAATATTAAGTTTGCTTAAACAATCTACAATTGTTTAATTATTTATGATATAATTAACCGATTATTTTTGAAGTAGAGATGGAATTAAGAATTAGAAAGATTAAAAAGGATGTAAATAAAATGACACAATCTCAAATAGCAAGTAGATCTGAATACCGTCGAAGTCAGAAGAAGTTAGGTGGCTATAAGGCGAGGCGTAAAAGAAAAGAAAATAATAAAAGAGGAAAAGGTAAGGCAGTGTTAAAAACACTACTTTTACTATTTTTATTAGTAATCTTAGGCGGACTAGCCTATGCAGCTAAACTAGTAGGTCAAACAACTCGTGTGATTGATAATTCATACTCACCAATTTCAACACGTTCTGATTTGAACTTACATATTGATCCTATCAATGACCCCATTTCAATTTTATTAATGGGGGTCGATAATGATGAAGATCGCGACTTACAAAGTACACGTACCGATTCAATGATTTTGTTAACAATGAGTCCTGAAAAAGAAGTCATTAACATGGTAAGTATTCCTCGTGATACTTATACTTACATCGAAGTGCCAAATTATTATTCAGGTTATGAAAAAATCAATTCGGCTTATGCACAAGGTGAATCTTATGCAAAATCTGAAGGGGAAAATGTTGAATCTGAATCAGCTGAAGCTGCGATTGATGCAGTAGAAAACTTATTCAATACTACGATTAATTATTATATTACAGTGGACTTTAACGCATTTGAAAGTGTTGTTGATGCATTTGGTGGGGTTGAAGTCGATGTGCCTTACGATATTGTTGAACAAAACGCTAAAGGAGAAGTAGTCGTTGATCTGAAAGAAGGTAAGCGACGCCTAAACGGTGAGCAAGCATTGGCCTTTGCTCGTACGCGTAAGAAAGATAACGACATCGAACGTGGTAATCGCCAACAAGAAGTTTTAATGTCATTGATTAATCAAGCCATGAATGTGGGTTCTATTTCTAAGTTAGAATCAGTATTAAAAGCGATGGATGGTCATTTTTGGACAAATATTGATCGCTCGACTATCATGAAAATTGGTGAATCAGGCTTATCAACTAACTATACAATTAATCAGAACAAACTGTCATGGATGAGTTTTAGCTACTATGGTGCAAGTTATGTTGGGTTACACCAAGATAGTATTGACTACGTTAGTCATAAAATTAACGTCTTATTAGGAAAAGAACCAGAGGATGAGCGTGATGCAGCCGATTATGAATTTGTTTCAAATGGCATCGTTTCGCCAAGTACTTTCCCACAAGATGGTATGGGGATACCTGATTAGACTAAAATATTGAGTATTAAATAACTAAAAAGACATAAGGAGCGTGACAATCTATGTCAAGCTCCTTTGTCATTTTATCGTAAAAGAAGATAATTGTTCTGTTTTTTGCTATAATAGGAAACGATATTCGTAAGAAACAGGAAGAATAATTAACCAAGGTGGTAAATATGAGTAAAGAAATTAAGATTAGGTTACAATTGGTCACAAAAGAATATGATCTTTATAAACAAAAGTCAGATAAAATTAAGGCACTATTTAGGCTTTCTCAAAAAAAAGTGCCACACTTTTGGGCGTTAAAAGGGATAACATTAGAAGTACCAGCTGGCGAAACAGTTGGATTAGTAGGGATTAACGGTTCGGGGAAATCAACTTTATCCAATATCATCGCGGGGATTATCCCCCATACTTCAGGTGTGATGGAAATTAATGGTGAAACTTCGATTATCGCAATCGGTGCAGGGCTTAAAGGGCAATTAACAGGCATGGAAAACATTCGTTTGAAATGCTTAATGACCGGAATGACTAACAAACAAATTGATGAGTTAATGCCTGAAATTATCGAATTTGCCGATTTAGGCGATTTTATCGACCAACCAGTAAAAAACTATTCAAGTGGGATGAAGTCTCGTTTAGGTTTTGCTGTCGCGGTTCATCAAAATCCCGATATATTAATTATCGATGAAGCATTGTCAGTTGGAGATGACACCTTCTATCAAAAATGTATCGACCGCATTCAACTATTTAAAGATCAAGGTAAAACAATTTTATTTGTCAGTCACTCACTAGGTCAGATTGAAAAGATTTGTGACAAAGTCGTGTGGATGCATTACGGTGAATTACGTGAGTACGGAGAAACAAAAGAAGTCGTAAAAAACTATAAAGAATTCACTAAATGGTTTAAAGGTCTATCTGCGAAAGAAAAGAAAGACTATCAAAACGATTATAAAAAACAACAAAAAGAATTTTCAAAAGAAAAACTACCAGCAATTGCTAAAGAGCAAGGCTTAGGTAAAGAAGCACTAGCTGAACCAGCTATTGGCAAAATGAGTAATTTAACCAAAGTAATGTTAGTTTTAGGGCTTTTCGCCTTGCTATTATTTGGAGGCACACATTTAAGTGGTCGCTCATTAACGTCGGTTATCAAAAATCCGGCTTCACTATTCCAGTCAAGTATGGCTCCCGTTCAAGAAGCCGAAACATTAGAAAAATTTATTGAACATAAATAGTTTGGGGTGAAGACAATGCGTCGATTAGTAACCCAATTACTTAAACGTACGTATATGACAACTGTGAAGCTAGCTAGTCAACTCGGGAATTCGGGTAGTAGCCAGCAACGAGTCGTTTACATTTTGACATTTCCTGATAATAACGATCAACTGATTCAGCAACTTAAGCAATCAGTTGAGGTGAAACAGTTAGTAATCTTATATGACAAAAAACTTGTACAGGAAGTGGTGCAGTATCAGTCACTTGGAATTGAATGTATCGCGATTAACTCAGGTCAATTTTTCGCAAAAGGACTTGCAATGCTTAAACAAGCAAAAGTCGTTGTCATTGATAATTATATCGCCTTTTTAGGAGCCATTACGTTTGATAAAACAACCAAAGTTTACCAAATTTGGCATGCATCAGGTGCGATTAAATGTTTTGGGTGGGAAGATCCTAAAACTAAGCAACGAACAACGGCTGATCAGAAAAGATTTCAAGCAGTCTATGATGCCACCGATTATTATGTCGTTGGGTCACAAGAAATGGCGGATGTTTTTGAATCAAGCTATCATCAACCAAGGACTAAGATGCTAGTGACGGGTGTGCCTAGAACTGATTACTTTTTTGATTTAAAAAATAAGGAACAAGCGCAGTTAAAGTTTAAGCAGCTTTTTCCTGAAGCACAACACAAGCAAGTGGTTCTCTACGCACCGACGTATCGTGAGAGCGAACTATCTGTCAAAAAATGGCAAGAACAGTTACCAGAACTATCAGATGATTATTTTGTCTTAGGAAAAGTTCATCCGCATATGATGAGCCAACTATCAAGCGAGACGCTAACTAACTTGCAGATGGATTTACGCGGGTTGTCGCTTAGAGAATTATTATATTCAATTGATGTCTTAATAACCGATTATTCCTCAATACCGTTTGAGTATGAGTTAGCTAATCCAAAAGGCATCACGATTTATTACACTTTTGATTTAGACGATTATCAGCAAACGGTTGGGGTCCAAAGTGATTTTTATCAGCGTTTTGGGATTAGACCAGTGCTGAGTAAAAAGACATTAAATCAAGCGTTCAACCAATTAACCGCGAACCAAAACGGTCGTTTAAAAAGTTGGAATCAAGCGAATGATGGGGCGGCAACGAAACGTCTGGTTCAGCATATTGAACAACAACTTAAGAAATAGGAGAAACGTTATGACAATCGAATATATTAATGGTTTAGAAGTAGATGCCATTACGCTTTCTGACATTGTCCAGAGTTTACCAGAATTGGATAAACAACCCGGTCCTTTTACTTTTATTAGTGTGAACCCACAAATTGGGTTACATGCGGATGAATATCCGGAAATTGTGGACTTTATTAATCAAGCAACTCACCGCATTCCAGATGGGATTGGCATCGTAAAAGTCTCGCAACAGCAAGAAAAGAAAATCAATGAGCGTGTCGCAGGTATTGAACTGATGTATGAACTGCTTACATTTGCTCATACACATCATAAACGCATCTTTTTATATGGTGCGAAGCCTGAAGTCTTAGAAGCAGCGGTTACCAATATTGAAAAAACTTATCCAGGATTAACGGTTGCCGGTAGTATTGATGGCTATACCAAGCTGAGTGAAGATGAAATTGTAGCGGAGATGAATGCTTCCCAACCTGATATGGTTTTTGTGGCGTTAGGTTTCCCAAGACAAGAACGATGGTTAGCTAAACACTATCAAGCAGTCGAAGCCAAGTATTTCCAAGATGTGGGTGGTGCATTTGATGTGATTAGTGGTTCGGTCAAACGTTCACCTGAGATTTTTATTAAATTAAATTTAGAATGGTTATACCGCTCATTGAGTAACCCAAAACGTCTATATCGCATTGTTGAATTACCACTTTTTGTGATGAAAGCCAAAAAATGGTACCGAGCGAATAAGGGCAAATAACAAAGGAGCAACGAGAGTGAATGATATTATTTTAGTGTTAAAAGAACAATTCCAGAATTTAGGAATAATTAAAAGAATTTCAACTTATGAAGAAAAAGCAACGTATCAAAGTCATTATTTAGGTTTAATGTGGCAGTTTTTAAACCCAGCCATTCAAGTAGGAATTTATTACTTGGTGTTTGGTTTAGGGGTTAATGGCGGTCGTCAAGTCGACGGTGTGCCGTTTATTGTGTGGATGTTAATGGGGATTATTACCTGGTTCTTCTTAAATAGCTCTATCTTAGGAATGTCCAATAGCATCTTTAAACAAGTAGGCATGGTTTCAAAAATGAAATTCCCAGTGAGTGTCTTGCCATCTGTTAACATGGCAAGTAATTTTGTCAGCTATCGTTGGATGATGCTATTGTTAGTAGTGGCGATGTTTATCGCAAAAGTTCCGATAACGATTTATTGGTTACAGTATTTCTATTATTTCATCTGTATGATTGCCTTTCTATTCGCATTTGGTATTTTAAATGCGACGATTACGGTGTTGGTGAGAGATTATCACATCATGTTACAGTCGATTTTAAGATTACTATTTTACCTATCAGGACCAATTTGGAATCTACACACTATGGGACAATTTAAAGGACGCGATAGTTTAGTTAGACTATTAGAATTGAATCCACTGTATTATATTATTAACGGTTTCCGTGATTCGTTCTTATCACGTCAATGGTTTTGGGAAATTGGCACACAGACTGCCTTTTTCTGGACGATTGTTTTAATTTTATTAGCGTTAGGTTCTCATTTACATATGAAATTCCGCGCAAGATTTGTTGATTTTATTTAAAATAGTTAGTTTGGTTTCAAGTGATTTCTTTTCACCAAGTGGGTGAAGAGAAAGACTTGAGACCTTTTTTTATAAAAAGTTAAAAATATGCTATAATTAAAGGTAAAACTTGACCAAATTGGAAAAAGATAAGGATGAATTGAAGGAGTACTGTATGATAAAAAAAGTAGCGCGTGCCTTTAAACAAAATATATTAGATAGGGAAGCGATTCATTATATCAATTATAGCGAAAAGTTACCGATAGAAGAAAATCTCGTTTTTGTTGAGAGTACGCAAGGGAGCGAATTTACAGGACATATTTTTGCTATTGTTCAAGAACTATCGAACAATCATCAAAATTTACGGGTAGTTTTGTCATTAAGAGAGCCTAGTAAATTCGAAAAACTGAATGAAAAATACCAATTACCTAATGTGACAGTTGTCAAATTTAGATCGAAACAATATATGCGTTACTTGGCGACAGCTAAATATATTGTTAATGATACAACTTTCTGGGATTTCTTTAACAAACGCCCTGGACAACAATACTATATTATTTGGCATGGCACACCTTTGAAGAAAATGGGAAATGAAACCGATAGTCCACTAGATGTTTCTAATGTCCAACGTAATTTTTATCAAGCGGACCGTCTTTATTTTTCAAATGATTATACGAAAGAAATCATGATACGTGCTTATGGCCTAACTAATATTTACGGAGGTCAGTTAGTAGTAGGGCCTTCACCACGTAACAGTTTGTTGTTTGCTGCGGGTAAGCAAAGTAATGACAAAGAATTAATTTTTTATATGCCAACATGGCGTGGAACTCTAGGGAATCAAACCGATGAACTTGACAAAATGGTGAGTGATTTAGAGTACTTAAGTGCGCATTTAAGAGCTAATCAAGAATTAGTGGTTAAATTCCATCCATTCCAGATGCAATTCATTAAGGAAGAGGATTTTCCTAATATTACTTTCTATGATAAAACTTGGGAACTTTATGATTTTCTTAGCCAAGTCGATATCTTAATTACCGACTATTCATCTATTATGTTTGACTTTGCCAATACGCAAAAAAGAATACTGTTATACACCTATGATAAAGAAGAGTATTTTTCAACTCGAGGTGTTTATCGTCAAGTGGATGAATTTCCATTTGAAGAAGCGAGCACTATTGAAGAATTAACTAACTTAGTCATCAATCAACCACTATCAGCTAATGATTATAGTGAGTTTTTGGCAGAATTCTGCCCAGTCGATCAAGCCAATGGGACTAAACAAATTGTTCAACATATGTTTGAAGATAAAAGTAGTGATTCGATTACCGTCTCAAGTTGCCACAACGGCAAAGAAACAGTTTTCTTGATGGTAGGTGGTTTATGGGACAATGGGATTACGACGGCGCTACTTAATATGTTTGATAATATTGATGCGGACAAACGTAACTACGTATTGTATTTCTACAAAAATTTAATGAAGGCAGAACATTTGCCTAAATTAAGTCTGTTTCCTGAGTCAGTTCAGTATTATCCAATTTCAGGAATACCTCAAGGCAATACAAGAGAAAAGATGTTGCGTCTACTATATCTGAAAAAAGAAGACGTTGATAAGCCTAAGAAACAGCAAGTAATGAAAAAAATCTATCATCGTGAATATCGCCGTTTATTTGGTGATTTACCGATTGATTGGATGATTTCATACACTGGTTTTGAACGTGAAATAGCGCAATTACTTATATCAGACTTACCTTGTAAAACAGGAAGTTTCATGCATACGGATATGTATGAAGAGTATAAATTGAAGCAAAGTTTCAGTATGAAAATTATGACCGATGTTTATCAGACAGTCGATGCGATTATTCCTGTGAACCGTCAAATTGGGGAAGAAGTAGTGAAACGTCTACCTGAACGAGCTAACGCAATTAAAGTCGTAAATAATTTCTTGAATGTTAAGAAGATTCGAGAGCTTGCGCTAGCAAATCTGTCGGAGACTTTAGTTGAGGTTTCGGTTGATTATCCGTTAGTTCAAATGGAAGAAGAACAACAGTTATCAGAAGAAAGAATTAAAGCTAAATTATTAGACGACTTAGCCAATCCAGAACTGACGCATTTCATTCATATTGGCCGTTATGCTAAAGAAAAAAGTCAGGACCGCTTAATTAGAGCGTTTGAAGAAAATTATCAACAAAATCCAATGACTCGCTTAATTTTAGTAGCCCCACACGGTCCGCTAAAAGAAGCTATTATGACACAAGTTGAAGCATCACCTGCAAAAGATGCCATTACTATTTTGGGTAGAATGGATAACCCATACCCATTGTTAAAAGCAGCAGATTGTTTTGTCTTGACCTCATTATATGAAGGTTTAGGGTTAGTGTTGTACGAAGCGTTGGCTTTAGAAACGGATGTTATTACAGTTGATATTCCGGCGACAGTTGAGCGCTTAACTGAACAAAATGCGATAATTGTTCCAAATACGCAAGAGGGAATTAATGCAGGGGTTACGCAATATCTGAATGCACGTCCAGATTTTGAGCCGTTTAATTTCGATGGTAGCGATGAGCAATCTAAACGAGAGTGGGAGAATGTCTTTGAATAATAAGAAAATTGGTATTATCAGTTCCAATATCTATATGCCAGGTGGAACGACCCGCAGTAATATTAATTTAGCCAATGAATTCTTAACAGCTGGTCATTCGGTTACGTTTTTTAATGTCATTAATCGTAAGAAAATCGAAGATAGTAGCTTTAAGGCAGAACATGGCTGGATTGATAAAGCAATCGAAGTAGAAGCAGTTGAAAAATTATTAGACACGCAAGATTATGATATATTTGTGATTACTAGAGAGAGCTATTTTAAAGTCGCTCAAGTAATTAAACAGCAAAATCCACAAGCCTTTATTGTCGGGGAAATTCATGCGCCTCTTGCGTATTTACCAAGTGATCGTGACGCGTTGTGTCCCGACTATATTGATAGTTACCGATTAGCAACCCAAACTATTGCCGATAAATTTAAAGAAACCTATCAACTAAACAATGTCTTTGTTTTTAATGTTAGCTTGCGACATGTTTTTGACTTATTTGAGGAATCTCCTTCACCAGTTACCAACCATTTATTGAGCTATTCAAGATTCGATGAGCGTCAAAAGAAACTTTCAAAAGCTATTAAGCTGGCTGAAATATTAGGACCAGATTATACATTATATTTGAACGGTTATGGACCAGATGAGAAAATGTACCGTAATATGATAGTGGACAGCAAATTAAGCAATGTTCTAGTAAATGAAAAAATGCCAGAAGACTATGTATACGTGTCAACCGCTGATTATGAAACATTAGGCTATTCAATAGCCGAAGCGATTGCTAAAGGTAAAAAAGTTATTTTAACTAAAGGCTTAGATGGTGAAATCTTTAATATTTATAAAGCGTTTGAGGGGATTTATTGGTTGTCTAATGAAGATGACGACTCTGAAAAGATAAAATTATTTTTGAATGACCCCTTATCTCAATTAAACTATGATGTAAATAAACGATTGTTATCTAATGAGTTTATTGTGTCAGAATATGCAGTAAAACTGATTAAAACAATTAATAATTTACCAAAAGCGCCTAAAAATATGGTATCTTTAAATAGGAAAAAACAACTTAAAATAATAATGAGTCTAGAAGATTCGTTGATTAAGAAATTAATCAATAAAATAATTAAATAATAAAGAGGGAAGAAAATGAAAAAAGTCATTACATACGGAACGTTTGATTTATTACACAAGGGCCACATCAACATCTTACGTCGCGCAAAAGAAATGGGAGATCATTTAACAGTTGTGATTTCTTCAGATGAGTTCAATGCTATTAAAGGTAAAACTTCTTTCATGCCGTTTGAAGATCGTAAGTATATTTTAGAAGCAGTTAAATATGTGGATGCTGTCTTACCTGAAAATGATTGGGAACAAAAAATTGCAGATGTAGTAGACAATGAAATCGATATTTTTGTCATGGGACACGACTGGGAAGGTAAATTTGATTTTTTAAAAGATTACTGCGAAGTAATTTATTTACCACGTACAGAAGGTATTTCAACCACTAAAATTAAAACTGACTTTAAAGAAAAAGCAGAATAATAGGGGGAACTAACATGACAAAACGCGTTATTACATATGGAACATATGATATTTTACATAAAGGTCATATCAACTTATTAAAAAGAGCCAAAGCTTTAGGGGATGAATTAGTCGTGATGTTATCGACTGATGAATTCAACCAAGATGTTAAAGGTAAAGATAATTACTACACGTATGAAGATCGTAAATTAGTATTAGAAGCATTGAAATATGTGGATGAGGTTCACCCAGAAGAAAACTGGGAACAAAAAGCGACAGATATCGAAAAATATGATATCGATGTATTTGTGATGGGTGATACATGGGAAGGTAAGTTTGACTTCTTGAAAAATCAATGTGAAGTGATTTATTTACCAAGAACAGAAAATGTTTCGACGACCGATATTAAAAGAAGATTAGGGTTGAAGGAAGATTAAACTAGGTAGTTTATAAGTTCAAATAAGTTAGATTGAGGTATAAGGAAATAATGATAAATTTATTTAGCCGTAGGAAAAAGAAAAAACAAAAAAGCATGTACCACTTAATGCGTGAACATTATGGGGCGCATTATGACACCGCTGTGATTGACGAAAATGCGGTGTTATATGAAACCCGTGACGGAGCATCTATCACCGATTCTCCATACGCTATTTTCTTGAAATTAGTGTCAGACGATAACTATCATCATTTAAAGCATATTTGGGTGTTGAAAAAAGATCACGAAGAAGCGTTATTAAATGTTCCGGAAGAATATCGTCAACGTATAACGGTAGTTCAACGTGATACGCTTGAGTATGTAGATGCGATGTTAACGTCAAAATATGTTATCACCAACTCGACGTTCCAAACTTTTTTCGTAAAACGACCGGACCAAATTTATATCAATACGTGGCATGGAACACCGCTTAAATTAATGGGCTTTGATATACCGGGGGCTATTTATAATGCGCAAAATGTCATGCGTAATTTCTTGATGACAGATTATCTGTTATCTCCTAATGCCCATACAACGGATATTTTTAAACGTGCGTACAAGTTAAATGATGTCTATGAAGGGACGATCATTGAGCACGGTTATCCACGAATCGACTTAACGTTAAACGCTCCTAAATCTGAACTACAAGCTAAGCTATCAACGTTTGGTATTGTACTAGATGAAACGAAAAAGACCTTACTATATACGCCAACTTGGCGTGGTAAGGCGGTGGGAAATGCCCAAAATACCATTGAACAAACGGTTCAAGAAGTAGAACAATTAACCGTGAAATTCTCAAATGAGTATAATATTTTAATCAAGGCTCATCCGTTTGCGTACAAACATTTGAAAGATGACGAACGTTTAGCGGGGCGTTTGATTTCAGATTACTTAGATGCGAATGAGTTACTAAGCATAGTTGACGTATTAGTCACAGACTATTCAAGTATTTTCTTTGATTTTCTAGTGACAGATAAGCCAATCATTTTCTATGTCTGGGATAAAGAAGTATATTCAGCGGAACGTGGCATGTACTTGGAACTTGAAACTCTACCAGGACCTACGGCTGAAAGTCTTACAGACCTTCTTGAATTACTGGTAGATGTTGAACAGTCAGTTGCGCCATACCAAGCTAACTACCGCTTGATGAAAGAAAAAATGGTCAATTATGATAATGGACAAGTGACTGAAGACTATCTTGATATCATGTTCAACGACAAAGAGCGCTTGGATGTTAAACAGTTATCATTAAAAACAGACAAGAAAAAACTCTTGATTTATCCAGGCGGGATGCGTAAAAACGGTATCACAACAAGTTTCTTAAATTTGATGGATAATATTAACTATGAGCAATATGATGTGACCGTCTTGGCAGATGAGCCAAAAGGGGCTGAAGTTCGTTTTAACTATGGTCGTTTAAACAAGCACGTACGTTGTCTTTATCGAACTGGGTCTTCGATCTGGAGTGTGGAAGAAGCCGAAGACAATCGTCGTTTAATTCATAGGGAATTTGATTCTGATGAAAAAGTCGTTTATCCAGAGCGTGCTTACCGTCGTGATGTTAATCGTTTGTTGGGGAACTTAACGTTTGATACAGCCATAGACTTCAGTGGTTACAGTCTTTTTTGGGCAAAAAATATTTTAGGTGCTCAAGCTGATCGTTATTTAATTTTCTTACATAGTGATATTTATGCAGATGCTCACCGTGAAGTGAACGGTAAGATGCCAATGTATCGTGGTTTACGTAATCTTTTCGATTATTATTATAAATTTGATAAAATGATTAATGTTAGCCCGATGTCGATGGAAGTTAACCGTGAGAAATTGAACGAGTATATCAGAAATGATCAAATGACCTATGCAGTGAATACTATTAATATTCAAGCAATTTTAGGTCAAACACCTGAAGAAACAGCAGATGTTTATGAGAGCGAAGATTCGGCAAAAATAATTGTGAAAAATAAGCAAAAGTCACTAAAAAATGGCGGCGAATTGGTTTTCTATAAAAATTTTGAATGCTTAAAACAACAACAAGGTGAAATAAGATATTTTGATCTTGATGCTAATGTTACTAGTATAGCAACCTTCACGCATCAAGATATAACGTATGATAAGGTAATTGTCGACGGTTTAGCTCTAGGTTGGTTAGCCAGCGAAGAGTTGATTAATGAAACACCGATATTTATTGAATCCATTGAAGATTACCGAGCTATCGGAACAGTTACTCGCAATTTAAATTATTCACTTTGGAAAAACGTTCGCCAAAACAAAGGACAAGATGAAAAAGTTGCTTATTTAAGAGATTTTAAAGGGACCTACTTGACACTTTCCAAAGTAGCTAAAACTTCAAATGGTCGTTATTATTTAGCAAGTTATTTAGGACAAGAAATAGGTTGGACTTCGATTAGGCCGTTAACTCGTATTCATGAACTTTCTAGATGGTCACCGTTATGGGCTTATTTCAATAAGAAAAGTAAGGAGCTAGACAAACGTTTAGGAATTGGTTTTAGTAAAAAAATCGAGGATTTACAGATATATGTTATGTTGAACACGTCTGATGCCAACTTAACCTTATGGAATTTACCAAATGGTGTAACAAACAGTAAGTTGATAACAGAATCAGTAGCTCAATACGAGGGTGAAGTATTAGAAGCATATGAGCGCATTACAACGAATAAAGGCAGTTTTGTAGGGTTAAAACTTGATGGAGAAAAAATAGGTTATGTTGAAGAAACTTACCTAACCATCATGCCTGAAGAGAAAGCTCTACAACTAATAGAAGCCAAGCAGCAAACATCTTTAAATGAAAAAGAAGAGCTGAATGAAACTATTGGTCTTCCAGAAGTTGATTTAGTTGGAAGTGAGGTTGACGGTATAGATTCAGATTATTATAATATCGTGACTATGGGACGTTTATCTCCAGAAAAAAACCAAGCATCGCTAATTAAAGGTTTTGCCCTATTTAATGAAAAATATCCAAAATCACGTTTATATTTGTTAGGTCAAGGACAATTAGCTTCAGAGCTAATTGATTTAGTAAAAGAATTAAATATGGAGTCAAAAGTCTTTTTACTAGGCCACTTGGATAAACCATTTGAGTTTGTAAAACTAAATGATGTCTTCACTCTGACATCGTTTTATGAAGGCCAGCCAATGGTGTTGCTTGAAGCGATGACGTTAGGCGTGCCACTGATAACAACGGATATTCCTGCCAACCGTAATATAGTTGGTGAGGAAGAGTATGGTTTATATATTAACGGATTTGAACCCGAAGATATTGAGAATGGATTAGAACGTATTTATTTAAATCAAAAAGTATTTAAAACATTTGACTATGAACAGTACAATCAAGAAGCAATTGCAAGTTTTTATGAATTATTATCTTAATTATCTAGCAATTTTTTACGTTCAAAGTTAGATAAATATAAAAACAAGTGTAGGGAATTTAGTTATAAAAAATAAAGAATTGAGGCGGTAAAATGCATTATTTAGTCACGGGAGGGGCAGGATTTATAGGCTCTAACCTAAGCAATAAATTGCTGAAAAAGGGACATGAAGTCACAGTAATTGATGACTTATCAATGGGTAAAAAAGAAAATTTAGTAGCATCAGCTAATTTGACATTCATTGAAGGTTCAGTGACGGATCAATCGTTAATGAAAGGATTGATTTCTTCTAATAAATTTGACTATATTTTTCACTTGGCAGCAGTAGCAAGTGTTGCTGATTCAGTTGAACGTCCGGTTGAAACACATGAAGTGAATTATAGTAGTGCACTAAATTTATTAGAATTAGTTAGAGTATATCAACCAACTATTAACAGAATTGTATTTGCTTCATCAGCGGCAGTTTATGGTGATGATCCCGTCTTACCGAAAACTGAAAATTCAATCATTAATCCACTAACACCATATGCTGTGGATAAATATGCAGCAGAACGTACATTATTAAATGCTGAAAAATTATTTGGTATTAAGACATCGGCTACTAGATTCTTTAATGTATATGGACCTAATCAAAATCCTAGCTCACCTTATTCAGGCGTTATCTCTATTTTATTAGACAGAGTGATTAAAACCAAAAATGGAGAAAAAGTAATGTTTACGTTATTCGGTGATGGGGAACAAACTAGAGATTTCGTATTTGTTGAAGATGTCTTAGATGCTTTACTATTAGTCGCGGAGTCTGAAGAAACAATTGGTGAAGTTTATAATGTTGGAACAGCAATTAATACTAATTTGAATACCGTGATTAGTACATTAAATGAAATTTTAAATGTAAAGTTAGATGTTATTTATCAAGAAGCTAGAAAAGGCGACATTAAAGATTCTTACGCTTCAATTGATAAATTGAAGCAACTAGGGTATGAACCTAAATTTAATATTAAACAAGGGTTAGAAAAATTAGTAGCACATGAAATGAAAAATAATCATTGATTAGGTACTGGTTTGCTGATCAACTTAAAAAATGACATACTTAATAAAAAAGTGAAGAGTAAAATCTTCACTTTTTTAGAGTTTTAATACCATTTTTGGTGTGACTATTGTGATGTTAAAAAATAGAATTAAGGAAGTTAGAACATGATACAACTATTTAGCAGCAAGAAAAAGAAAAAACAAAAGAGCATGTACCACTTAATACGTGAACATTATGGGACATATTATGAAACAGCTGTAATTGATGAGAATGCGGTACTATATGAAACCCGTGACGGAGCATCTATCACTGATTCGCCATACGCTATTTTCTTGAAATTAGTGGCAGATGAGAACTATCAACACTTGAAGCATATTTGGGTGTTGAAAAAAGATCACGAAGAAGCATTATTAAATGTCCCAGAAGCTTATCGTCAACGTATAACGGTAGTTGAACGTGACACGCTTGAGTATGTGGATGCGATGTTAACGTCAAAATATGTTATCACCAACTCGACGTTCCAAACGTTTTTTGTGAAACGACCAAATCAAGTGTATATCAACACATGGCATGGAACGCCGCTAAAATTAATGGGCTTTGATATGCCAGGTGCTATTTACGGAGCGCAAAATGTCATGCGTAATTTCTTGATGACAGATTATCTGTTATCACCCAATGCCCATACAACGGATATTTTTAAACGTGCGTATAAGTTAAATGATGTCTATGAAGGGACTATCATTGAACATGGTTATCCACGAATCGACTTAACGTTAAACGCTCCTAAATCTGAACTACAAGCTAAGTTATCGACGTTTGGTATTGTATTAGATGAAACGAAGAAGACTTTATTATATACGCCAACTTGGCGTGGTAAGGCAGTGGGGAATGCTCAAAATACAATCGAACAAACGGTTCAAGAAGTAGAACAATTAACCGTGAAATTCTCAAATGAGTATAATATTTTAATCAAGGCCCATCCGTTTGCGTACAAACATTTAAAAGATGATGAACGTTTAGCAGGACACTTAATCTCTGATTACTTAGATGCGAATGAGTTATTAAGCTTAGTAGATGTGTTAGTCACAGATTATTCAAGTATTTTCTTTGATTTTCTAGTGACAGATAAGCCAATTATTTTCTACGTTTGGGATAAAGAAGTATATTTAGCGGAACGTGGCATGTACTTGGAACTTGATACTTTACCAGGTCCTACGGCTGAAAGTATGACCAATTTAATTGATTTATTGAGTGACGTGGAGCAAGCCATTGCGCCATACCAAGCTAACTATCGCTCAATGAAAGAAAGAATGGTAGCCTATGATAACGGTCAAGTGACCGAAGATTATCTCGATATTATGTTTAATGGCAAAGAACGTTCTGATGTTAAACAGTTATCACTAAAAACAGACAAGAAAAAACTCTTGATTTATCCAGGCGGGATGCGTAAAAACGGTATCACAACAAGTTTCTTAAATTTGATGGATAATATTAACTATGAGCAATATGATGTGACTGTTTTGGCGGATGAACCAAAATTGAAAGAGGTTCGCTATAATTTTGATCGCCTTAATTCAAATGTTCGTTGTCTATATCGAACAGGGGCTTCGATTTGGAGTGTCGAAGAAGCCGAAGATAATCGTCGTTTAATCCATCGTGACTTTGATTCAGATGAACCAGTCATTTATCCAGAGCGTGCTTACCGTCGTGATGTTAACCGCTTATTGGGGAATTTAACGTTTGATGCGGCTATTGATTTCAGTGGCTATAGTCTTTTTTGGGCAAAAAACATTTTAGGTGCACAAGCTAATCGTTATTTAGTTTTTGCTCATAATGATTTATATGCTGATGCGCATCGTGAAGTGAATGGCGAAATGCCGATGTATCGTGGATTAAGAAGTCTTTTTGAGAATTACTATAAATTTGACAAAATCATTAGTGTAAGTCCAATGACTATGGCAGTTAATCAAGAGAAATTGTCAGAGTTTGTTAAACCAGAACAGATGACTTATGCGGTAAATACGATTAATATTCAAGCTATTCTAGGTGAGCATGCTCAAGAAATCGTAGAAGATAGCAAGCAAGTTGAAAAACTAATAGTCAAAGAGCAACCAAAAGAGTTGAAAAATAGTGGTGAAGTAGTTTTCTTTGATAATTTAGAAAAACTAAAGAATCATCAGGGACAAACTATCATTGTTAATTCAACTGATAAAATCACTAGTATCGCCACGTTACAAGAAAACAATCAATCTTATGATAAAGTACTGCTAAATGATTTGCCTTTAGGATGGATTGCGAGTGATTATTTATCTGAGTCATTAACCCTAGTTGTAGAAAACATTAGTGACTATGTCGGTTTAGGAACCGTAGCAAGAAAACTAGATAATCCTATTTGGAAAGGAAATCAAGAGGGACCTAGTGAAAATACGAAAGTAGCATATGCTAGGGATTTTAAAGGAACCTATTTGATGTTCTCAAAACTAGCCAAAACGTCAAAAGGTGACTATGTACTGGTTAGTCATTTAGGGCAAGAATTAGGTTGGTTGGCTTATAGTTCATTAACACGTATTCATAAATTATCTAGATTTAGCCCATTATGGTTGTATTATCGCACGCGAGCGAATCGTTTGGCTAAACAACTGGAAATTAGTGCGAGTCAACATGTTGAACCATTCCAATACTACGTGAAAAATAAAGAGAGTGTAACTGAATTACCAATTTGGCAATTACCAGATGGTGTGACGAACAGTCAGCTGCTTGAGTCAACACTTGTTAATCAATATTTGGGAGAAGTTTTAGAGACAGTTGAACGAGTAAAAACATCAAAAGGTAACTTTATTGGTGTAACACTCAGGGATTCATCAATGGCTTATATTGAAGAAAAGCATTTAGATATATTGACTGCAGAACAATCTCTTCAAGCTTTAAAAGAAAAAGCTGCTCAACAAGTTGCATTGGAAAAGCAGGCGTATCAATTACCTAAATACGACCTAGCGGGTAGTCGTGTAGAACCATTGGATCCAGACTATTGTAATTTTATTAATATGGGACGTTTATCGCCTGAAAAGAATCAGGTTGCCTTAATTAAAGGATTTGCTTTGTTTAATCAGAAACATCCTAAGACAAGACTTTATATCTTAGGTAAAGGTCCTTTGGAAGAGGAATTAATTGCTGCGGTTAAAGAGACAAAGATGACAGAGCATATTTTTGTCTTGGGACATTTAGATAATCCGTTTCGATTTGTATCAGAAAACGATGTTTTCGTACTACCTTCATTTTATGAAGGACAACCGATGGTGTTGCTAGAATCTCTGACGTTGGGTCTGCCACTATTAGTTTCGGATATCCCTGCGAATCGCAATGTCGTGGGTGATGAAACATACGGGTTGTACATTAACGGCTTTGAACCAACTGATATTGAATTAGGTTTAGAATATATTTATCTAAGTGATCGTAAGTTTAAGCGATTCGATTATTTAAGTTATAATGAAGATGCCATAAATGATTTTTATCATCATTTAATTTAATAGAAAAGAAATGGTTGAAACAGATAGATAGTATTATTAGTATGACAACAGTTCTTTGTTTTTAGTTCCAACATTTTGTTTGTAAAGACTGACAAAGAACTGTTTCTAGTTGAAATGATGTTCGTTAGAGAGTCTTTATGCGAACGGATGTTTTGGAATATAATCGTTCTAAAAGAATTAAAATATGTGATTATTAAGATTAATAAGGAGATGAATCAATTGGAAAGAAAAATCCTTTTTACTAGAAAGGATACGAAGGTAGCTAAAGGAATGGCGATTGTTTTAATGTTAATTCATCACTTGTGGACATTTCCTGACAGACTACCAAATGGCAACTTAGCAATGACTGGACCACTCACCACTATGTCAATTAATGGTGTACCGATATTAATCGCATTCGGTCGATTTGGGAAAATTTGTGTCTCAATATTTATGTTTTTTGTGGGATATGGTCTCTATAAACAGTATATTTCAGGACGCTTAAATCTCGCAAAAAGAATTACAAGTATTTATTTTTCATATTGGAAAATATTTATACTATTTATTCCGATTGCCTTTATTTTCTTTGGTAATCAAGAAGCGTTAACACGTTATTCAGATTTATATCGTCACTTTGATTTACAAACGTTTATTCTTAATTTTTGGGGAATTAACGTCACTGCATATAATGGTGAATGGTGGTTTGTGATGGCGTTTGTGATTGCTTGTTTAGTTGGTTACATTTACATCGTGTTAACGAAAAACATTAATGATTTGACAATTGAAATGGGTTTAGTCTTTCTTTTGAATTTATTCGTCATTAATTTTCTACCTGAACTAGTTCAGCTACCTGTTTTTGAATCCTTAAAGGGAGAAATCTATTATGAAAAGTTTTTTAATCAAACAGGGATTATGACGTTATTTAGCGGTATCACTTTTGCTAAATATAACGTATTAGATCAATTAATGAGTAAGTTAGCGCAGATTAAAAATTGGGGGAAATGGTTATTAAGTATTGGGGGAGTATTATCGGCTATTTATTTACTTAATTTTAGTGGCTTTGAATTTTATTATTTTGTTTTGACACCAGTTTTAGTCGCTTTACTAGTTAGCGTCATTAATACTAGTAAAATACTAACTACCGTTTTTATTTTTTTAGGTCAACATAGCACGAATATGTGGCTCGTCCATAGTTTCTTTTGCTACCGTTTTTCAATTTTTGTTAAGTTGGTTTTTATTTCTAGAAATCCGATTATTAATTTATTGGTTTTAATATTGTTATCACTAGGAACATCTATTGCCATTGACTATTTTTATAATAAAATCGAAAAATTAAAAGACAAGTATCACTTAAGAATTATGATTGATTAGAAATAAAAAGATTTTAATAAACGTAAGTTATTATTTTTTTGACGATAATATCCTGTATAATAGAAAATGTTGGAAATTTAAAAATGTAGAGGTAGATAATGAACATTTTAGGAGGAATCTTGTGAAAAAAATCGTAACAAACATGTTGGTTAGTACGTTAGTTTTATCACCTATGTTGCAAGTCACTGAAGTGATAGCAGAAACAACTTCAGAGGTTGCTTCAGAAAGCCAAGCTGCAATAAAAGAGAATACTAGCGGTACAGAATCATCAGTTGAAAATAATCAAGTAACACCATCATCAAGTTTTGAACCAGTTGAAAAAGTTGAGGCTGATGATGAAGTGTCAGATAGTGCTGAACAGCAGATAGGTTCGACTGTGCAAACATCAACGGTTTCATCAGTTGAAGAATCAAGCGAAGTTAAACCATTAGAAGACTTGGAAATTTCAGATTCGGTTCAAGAAGCAGTCAGAGCTGAAGCGTTGAAGATTATGGAGACGGTTGGTAACTACCGTAGTCAACAAAAAGCGACAGTTCCAGAGCGAGTAACGTCATTTGTTGAAGCAATATTACCATCGGTTAGAAAACTTTCAATTGCTAATAATTTGTACGCCTCCGTTATGATGGCACAGGCTTCACTAGAAAGTGCTTACGGAACAAGTACGCTAGCAAGTGCCCCAAACTATAACCTATTTGGGGTTAAGTATAGTGGAGTTGGTGATTATGTTGAGATGGAAACGATTGAATATGATGACAATCAAGTAGCGCATGTTGTTATCGCTAAATTCCAAAAATATAATTCTTATGAAGAGTCTTTACAAGATTATGTAAAGAAAATCAGAAAAGGTGTCTCATGGGATGCCAATTACTATGCAGGAGTTTGGAAAGAAAATACTAAAACGTATCAAGATGCTACTGCGGCTTTGACGGGCCGTTATGCAACTGATCCGAACTATGGTACGAAGTTAAATAACGTGATTGAAACATATGGTTTTACCCAATATGATGTACCTGAAGCAACTTACACCTTGACGGGTCAAAATCTAAACAAGACTTCAAGAATTGCAAGTAATAGCTACTATATATATACTGCACCATATGGCACGAAAGGTGCTTATCGAGCGGGTAAGCTAGCTGATTATTTTGAGGTTGATAGTGGGATAATCGTTACGATGACTGCAACGACCTCGACTGGCGTAAAAGTATGTTATATTCAAGACTTAGGTTGGGTCGATTACCGCGCTTTAGGTAATGTGGAAGCCGCAGTAGCTACCTTAGAAACCCGTAATACTAACATGCGAATCGCTGATGAAGGTTATTATGTCTATCGCGCCCCGTATAAGACTTATGACAGTGTTAAATTAAAACAATTATCAGCTCTATATAAAAACGGTCAAGCAGTACCTGTGACTCAGTATGCCGTAACTAGTAAAGGCGTGAAAACTTACTATATTGAAAATGTCGGTTGGGTTGACCATCGCTCGTTAGGGACTTTGGCGACTTATCTAGAAGATCTAAGTTTTGTCGCTAGGGACATGAAAGTCATTAACACGAGCTACTATGTGTATACGAATCCTTATCATACTGCGGATTCATTTAGAAATGTGCTTGTAAAAGATAAATATAAAGCAGGTGATGCTGTTCGTGTGACTCGTTATGCTACAACGAGTGAGGGCGTTAAAACCTACTATATCGAGAATATAGGCTGGGTCGATTATCGTGTACTAGGTGAATTCGCAACATTTACCGAAGATTCGTCATTTGTCGCTAAAAACATGAAAGTTAAAGACAATGGCTATTACTTCTACAGCGCTCCATATAACACAAGTGGTTCTAAACAAGGAACACAAGTCAAAATAAAGTATGCTAAAGGTGATGCCGTTCGTGTGACTCGTTATGGAACGACTAGTACTGGTGTTAAGACTTACTATATTGAAAATGTCGGTTGGGTCGATTATCGTGCGTTGAGTGAGTTTGCAACGTACACAGATGATACCAATTTTGTCTCGAAAAATGTAAGGATTAAAGATAATGGCTATAAGTTTTACCGTACGCCTTATAATACCGAAAACTCTGTCGCAACTGCAGCAATCAGTACAAAATTTAAAGTGAACGATCAAGTACGTGTTACACGCTACGGAAAAACAAGCGAAGGAATCAAAACCTACTATATCGAAAATGCTGGTTGGGTCGACTATCGTGCAATTAAAGAAATGGCAACGTACACAGATGATGCTAATTTCAAAGCTAAAAATATGCGTATCAAAAACAATGGCTATAACATTTACAAAACACCGTACAATACAACTGATTCAGTGGTCACTTCTGCACTTAGCAAAAAGTATAATGTGAACGATCTAGTGCGTGTCACACGCTACGGGAAAACAAGCGAAGGGATCAAAACATATTACATCGAGAATGTCGGCTGGGTAGATTATCGTGCTGTAAAAGAAGTTGCAACGATTAAGAGTGAAAAAACATTGAATAAATCGTTTGCTGTCAAAAACAACGGCTACAATATTTACTCAGCACCGTTTAATACAGCTGATATGAAATTAGTTGGTTCGTTAAAATCAAAATATAGTAATGGTAGTGTAGTGACGGTTACGAAGCAAGTAACAACTAGTGAAGGCGTTCAAGTTTACTACATCAAAAATGTCGGCTGGGTCGATCATCGAGCATTAACAGAAAGCATCCATGCTGAGAAAATGAAGAAAGTCCAAACCTTGTTAAATAATAAATACAACTCAAGTCGTTTTGGTATTTATGTTGAAAGTATGGGGGATCATTCAACTGCTAGCATTAATGCAAATAAACGCTATACAGCGCCAAGTACCGGTAAATTACCAGCTATTTATTACACGCAAAAACAGATCAATGCTGGTAAAATTAAGCCCACTGCGAAATATTTATACACTGACGCTATTAATAATATGACCAATGCTTATATGCGTGGAGGTGCAGGTATTTTACAGTCGAAACCTAAGAATAAATACTACAGCATCGATGAAATCTTGAATTGGACGATTAAATACTCCGACAACCAAGGGACAAACTTCTTAGCATATTATGCATGTGGTAAATATGACGCAACGATGAAAAAAGAGATTTCAAATATCATTGGTCGTACATGGGATAGCCCTTTCTCAATTACTGCTAAAGAAAACGCTAAATTGATGGAAGCTATCTATAAGCAAGGTGGACAAGCAACTCAATATTTACAAAATACGGTCTACGACAATCAACGAATTCCAAAATATTTACCAGTAAAAGTTGGTCATAAGATCGGTGATGTTTACGATTATCGTCATGATGTAGCAATAGTCTATGCTAATACACCATTTGTTTTATCCGTTATGACAAGTGGTAATACTAGCTACGAGACAATTTCTGTCATGGCTAAAGAGATTTATGATATTCTAAAATAGAGCTTTATTAGGATTGTTAATTGGAAAAAAATAATAATAGCGCGAAAGCTCATATTTCGCGCTATTATTTATTGAAGGAGCTATTATTTTTATGAAAAAACCACTAAGTCTTATGCTTGTCACGATGTTATTTAGTAGTAGTATTTTACCAACGTTAGCGATTGCTGAAACAACTGCTTCATCAGCAACTGCTCAAACAGAAACAGCAAGTGATACATCAGGAAGTTTAGCAACAGCTATTACAGAAGTAAGTTCAGGAGAGGCTAACCAAGTTACTCAAACTTCAGAAGAAATATCAACATCAGCAACAACTGCTAGTGCCTCACCAGAAATGCCAACAGCCCGTACTTCTCAAGAAGTTTCGACTACACCAGATTTAGTTACAGGAATTTACACCGCGGAATTAGCAGATCAATATCAACGTCATCCTGATGTTCAGGCGATGCTTGATTCGTTAACACCTGAAGACATCGCAACCTCAGTTGGGGCAGATGGGACCGGAGCTGAAGCGCACACGGAACTTGAAAAGCAAGAAGCTGCCGCGGTAATTGCCCGCACAATGAATGTCTTGGAAAAATATCAAGATGTTAATAACTATATTGCGCAACAAAAATTCCCTAATCCAAGTATTTCTAAAGATAGTCGTTTTGATATGTTACCAAAGAATGATTATAAATATAATCGTCCAACGGGGGTAGTTGTTCATGAAACAGCCAATGATTATTCGTCAATTTCGACTGAAGTCAATTTTATGTATGACAATTACAATAACGCTTTTGTGCACGCCTATGTTGATAATGGCAAAGTTATTGAAACCGCACCAACCGAGTACAAAGCTTGGGGAGCTGGTGGACAAGCGAATCCGTTTTATATTCACATTGAATTAGTTCGTGAAAGTAGTTTCCATAATTTTGCTAAATCAGTTAGTAACGATGCTTACTGGATTGCGTCACAATTGTATCAGTGGGGGTTAACACCATCACTTGCTGATAATAATGGAGGGAAAGGCTCGGTTATTAGTCATAATGCCGTTTCAAAATATTTAGGAGGAACGACTCACGTTGATCCGGTGACCTATTTTGCTAAATGGGGTTACAACATGAATCAATTCTATGCCCTAATCGTTAGCAAATACAATGCGATTAAAGCAAGTGATAACCGAACTGCCACGATTAAAAGTAAAACAGCCTTTAATCATGAATTACTAGTGGCTGATAATTCTTATCGTTTGTATACGAATCCTTATAATACACCAGGTGCAACACCGCTAAAATCATTACAAGCTATCGCTAAGAATGAAGATCCAATCCAAGTCAAAGAAGCCATCGTTACAAGCGAGGGTGTAAAGATTTATGGATTGGCTAATGGTCTATATGTTGATCAACGTGCCTTAAAAGCTAAAGCAACAGTTGTAGAAGAAAAAGCGGTAGATAAAATCATGAGTGTTACGAATACAGGCTATTATTTATATGACTTGCCATATAATACCTTAGGGGCTAGTAGACAAAAACAAATGTCAGAAGTTTATCAAAACTTACAACAAGTTAAAGTAGTAGCTGAAACGTTAACTTCTCAAAATATTAAACTGTATAAATTAGAAAACGGTTATTATGTTGACCGTCGCGCGTTATCTGAATTGGCAACAATCAAAACGCAAACCGATTTTTCTCCTGCTAATAATATGAAAGTTGTGAATAATGGCTATTACATTTACAGTAAACCTTACAATACGTTAGGAATGAAACGTGTGAGCCTATTGAAAGATAAATTAGCAATTAATGCTAATGCTGAAATTACTTCGGAAGTAGTGACTAGTACAGGTGTTAAAACCTATCATATTAATAATTTGGGATGGGTTGATTATCGTGCGTTTGAAAATTATAAAACGTTTGATGAAGACACAAGCTTCAAAGCAATTGGGATGCGCGTTGTGGATGATGGCTACTATATTTATTCGAATCCATACGGAAATTATAATGCAAATCGCGTGACACAATTGAAAGAAAAATTCAAAAATGGTAATAAAGTTCAAATAACACGTTATGGTATCACTAGTTCCGGTGTTAAAACATATTATATTGAAAATGTTGGCTGGGTAGATCATCGTGCGTTAGGTAGTTTAGCGACATTTAATGATGATGTGTCGTTCAGTGCCAAAACGATGAGAATCAAAAATAATGGCTACAATATTTACAGTGCGCCATATAATAACGAAAATTCAGCAGTAGTGTCACCAATTAGTAGCAAATACGCAGTGAATGCACAAGTGCGTGTGACGCGTTATGGTACAACTAGCGAAGGTATCAAAACATATTATATTGAGAATGTCGGTTGGGTAGATTATCGAGCGGTTAAAGAGGTGGCAACATTTACAGATGATGCGTCGTTCAGTGCCAAAACGATGAGAATCAAAAATAATGGCTACAATATTTACAGTGCGCCATATAATAACGAAAATTCAACAGTAGTGTCACCAATTAGTAGCAAATACGCAGTGAATGCACAAGTACGTGCGACGCATTATGGTACAACTAGTGAGGGTATAAAAACATATTATATTGAGAATGTCGGTTGGATAGATTATCGAGCGGTTAAAGAGGTGGCGACATTTACGGATGATAGCTCATTTAAAGCTAAAAATATGAAGATTAAAAACATTGGCTACAATATTTATAGTGCACCATTTAACAATGCTGATGCTACCGTAATAAAATCAATTTCTAGCAAGTATAAAGTTAATGACACAGTTCGCACTACTCGTTATGGTAAAACAAGTGAAGGAATTAAGACTTATTACATCGAGAACGTTGGCTGGGTGGATTACCGAGCGGTTTACTAATTAAAAGGTATAAACAACCTATACTAATTGAATAAGAGAGATTTTGAGCCTGACAGTCAGCACAATATTCTGATTGTTAGGTTCTTTTTGTGCAAATTAGGATGGTTTGTATTTTATTTAGGTTTTTTGTTCGAATATCTCTGATTTTTAACTAAAATGTTCATTAAATAACACTTTCGATTTTGTGCTAATAATAAAATATAGTATGATGAATGAATATTGAGATATGTGCATAGGAGAAAGAATATGGGACAACAAAAAATAAAGGAAATCATCAATTTTGGTGGTACTCAAACAAAAAAATGGCGTGATAACCGTTTTCGAGAGTTGGCTAGTTACTATACAGCCCTTCATCAATCTGAGATTCAAGAAGATAGTGTGTTATTCGAAAGTTATCATGCCGTGACAACTACTGGGAATGTCTATGCGATTTATCAGCAATTAGTTAAAACACATCCAAATTTAAAAAAATACTGGGTATATATAGAAGAGAGTCCATTAACAGCTCAAATGAAAAAAGATAAACAAACCCAGCTAGTAAAATACGAAAGCAAACAATACTTTAAACTATTAGCGACGGCTAAATACTTAATTAATGACACCTCTTTTATGCCGTATTTTGTTAAAAGAGCAGAACAAATATATGTTAACACTTGGCATGGGACACCGCTTAAAACACTAGGAAAAGATATTTTATCAGCAAGCATTACGGATCATAAAAATATTCAGCGCAATTTATTGGCGACCGATTATTTGATGATGCCCAATCGTTTTACGGCGGATAAGCTTCTTACCTCACATGATTGTGATGGGATTTTCCCAGGTCGAGTTTTTATTACTGGCAATGCACGTGTGGATCGTAACTTCTTACCAAGAGAAGAGGTAATTAATAACTATCAATTACCGTCTGATAAAGCAATTCTTTTATACGCACCGACGTGGAAGAAAAGTTTAGAAGACACTTCAGAAGCTGATATCGCTAGTTTAGTTAATCAAGTGGAGCAACTACAAGTAGCTTTAGGTGATAAGACACAGGTCTTGTTGAAGTCGCATTATTTCATTTACCAATCGTTCGTGACGTTAGGTTTAGCTGATAAAGTAGTTCCAGATTGGGTGGATACTAATGAATTACTAGGAGCTGTTGATGGATTAATTACCGATTATTCCTCTATCTTTTTTGACTATTTACCAAACAATCGTCCAATTTATTTTTATATGCCAGACCTTGAAAGTTATCAGAATACACGTGGTCTATATCTAGAAGTTGAAGGATTACCTGGACAAGTCTATCGTACCTTTAATGAATTAGTCAAAGGTGTCCAAATTCCTGAAGCTGATTATATGTTACAAACAGCGAATAGTCGTCAGCAATATTTGGGGAATTTTTGCTCTAAAGATAACGGTGAAGCAGCACAACGAGTAGTTGATATTGTTTTTAATAATCAAATTACCGCTGAAGAAATAAGTTACAAAAACGAAAAACAAGTGATTGTTTTATATGCTGGTGGCTTATTCAATAATGGCATTACTAACTCGTTAATCAACTTAACGAATGAAATTGACTACGATAAATATGAATTAATTATTTTTGAATTTGATAACATTGCGAACCATCAAGAAAAGAGCCAAAATTATCAACGACTAAATAAAAATGCAAAAGTTATATATAAATTTGGTCGAATTCCCCAAAGTTATCAAGATAGCTTGGCAGTTGATTTGTTTTTAAGACGCGGTCTAGGAGCTAAGAATGTTGATATAGCCAAAGTTGAGCGTTATTATCAAACAGATTTTAGACGGATATTTGGGAACTTAATGCCGGATGTAATCATTGATTTTGGTGGCTATAATAAAGTAATGACTTCACTGATTGCTTTTTCAAAAGTTGAACGTAAATTTGCATTTTTTCATAATTTGATGCTCGAAGAGTACAACAAAGTGATTAACAATCGTTATAAACACCGTTGGAATTTGAAAGTGATTTTCAGTTTATATCATTATTTTGACAAAATAATCTCAGTGACCGAATCAGCTAAAGAAAGTAATCGTCAAACATTAGCTAAGTTTGCCCCGAAAGTTAAGAGCGGCCAAATGGCAGCGTTGGAAAACTTAATTGATTGGCGTGGTATTTTGACAGGGATTGAAAAGGGTGAGCAACTAAACAATGACTATTCATTATCAAGGTTAATTATTTCCGAAAAAAGTGAGCGTCAAACGAGTCAGCTAACCTTGATTCCAACGCTTGATGAGCAAGCGACTCATTTTATTGCAGCAGCCCGCTTTTCACCTGAAAAAAATCACTTGGAAATGTTGGCAGCTTTCAAAGAAGTAGTCAAGAAACATCCTCAAGTTAGATTGCACTTATTAGGTGAAGGACCATTAGAGCAGGCGATTAACCATACTATTTTGGAATTAGGCTTACAAGATCACGTTTTTTCTTATGGTCACATTGCTAATCCGCATTATTTGATGAGTCAATGTGATTGTGCGGTCTTGTTCTCTAAATATGAAGGACAAGGGATGTTCTTATTAGAAGCTAAGGTGGCAGGATTACCAATTGTCGGAACCGATGTCCCCGGGATTCAATCAGTTATTGAATCGGGAGTCAACGGACTATTGGTACCATGCAATCATGAAGGAATGGTTGCTGGTTTTGAAAGCTATTTGACAGAGCAAGTTCCGGTACCACAATTTGATTATCAAACGTACAATCAGCAACTACTTGAGCAATTTGAACAGCTGTTGAAAGGTTAACGAACACCGCTTTAGTTGAAGGATTCAATACATAAAAAAACACTTCTTAACCACGAACTGTCATGTGGCTAGGAAGTGTTTTTTTATTAGGTTGTTTATCTAATAACTAATAATTTACGGTATTTAGAAGTTAAGTAGTTATCAAATGCGTTCTTTTCGTACCAACGAACCGCATCACCTGTTAGAGAATTGTAACCTGGATCATGAATTAAGATATATTCTTTTCCGTTAACTATTTTATAACCTCTAGCAATCATACAATGTTGCGGATTGTTAGTTATTCCAACGTTGCCCATTTTATAAGTTCCCCAATAGAGAACATAGTTTCCTGAATTGATTTCAGTGATAATGCGATCAATCGAACTACCTGTAATAATTTCCGTATTATTTGTATATTTACGAGCATATTTATTTAATCCAACTGGCGAAATAACTTGTCGGAAAGGTGTTTTACCCCATGGATCGCCAATTTGCCCTTCATCAGGATTACTGTTGCTTACTGGCAATCCATTAATGAAATTAACTAGTGAAACATTAGGGACATAGCCTTTAGCCTTTAAAACAGTATACAGTGATGTCGCAGCACAACCATACCATGCGCCAATCGCCATTTGACTATAATAATTTGCAGGAAGTGCTTTATACGTAACTAATGAGGTGCCTGTGGCGTTGATATATCCTTGCCAATTACCTAAAGCATCATAAACTGAATAATAAATTGCTCCATTATAATGGACATATTTTCCTTTAGCGATGAAGCCTTTTTTGTTTAACTTAGCAGATGTCTGTCTAAGTGACCAATTGAAACTATTCCACATGCTGTAGTTAGGGCTAGTGATAGTAATGTAACGATTGAAGCTTTGGTAGATTCCTTGAGCGCCATCAGCCACTGATACTGCGTTGGCATTGACATATCCGTACCAAGTTCCTTTATCATCCCATAATGATAAGTAAGTCATCCCGTTAGTGTGGACGTATTTACCTTTAGCTAGATAAGTTTTCAAGTTCATGTTTTTAGTTGTGCCTAGGTTCTTCCATGAGAAGTTACGATAAGTCGTGTAGTTAGCGTTAGTAACCGTCACGTACTTGTTGTAAGCTAAGTACGCCCCTTGACGTCCTTCACCAGCCTTAGTAGCATTGGCATTGACGTAACCCATCCATTTGCCATTGATGTGATATAAAGAAAGATAAGTTAGGCCGTTGTAATGTTGATACTTTCCTTTAGCTAAATACGTTTGTTGATAAATATTTTTGGTAGAATTTTTAACTGTCCAAGAAAAGTTACTGTAAAGTGAATAGTTATTGCTAGTGACTGTGACGTATTTACCAAACGATTGGTATAACCCTTGGCGTCCGTCAGCAACTTTAGTGGCATTGGCGTTGACATAACCCATCCATGTTCCGTTGTTATCGTATAAAGAAAGATAGGTTAAACCGTTGTAATGTTGATACTTTCCTTTAGCTAAGTAAGTTTTTTGGTAAATGTTTTTGGTGGAGTTTTTAACTGACCAAGAAAAATTGCTATAAATTGAATAATTATTGCTAGTGATTGTGACGTACTTACCGTACGATTGGTAAATACCTTGACGTCCGTCAGCCTGTTGTAAGGCACTTTCACTTACGTAACCGTAAAACATCTCTTTTTCATCTTTTTGCGTGTAAAGTGAATAGTAGTTTTTACCATTAATGGTTTTAATGTCTTTTGATAAGAATGTTTGTAAATAGACGTCCGCTGTATTAGCAAGCGCTTGTTCTTCAATTTTTTCTGACCAAATGATTGTATTGTTATTAGTAATTGTCACAAATTGTTGTGTCGCTTTTTCTTTAGCAATTGTTAATCCAGTGACAGTTGTTTCATCTGAAGAGGACGTAGTACTATCAGTTGTTGTTAGGTTGCTATTATCTTCAAGTGAAGTTGCTTCGTTGCTATCAGTTGTTTCAGCAATTGTTGCTTCCTCGGAAAACTCAAGCGACTCATCAGATGGATTATCAGTATTCATGTCCATTTCGCTGTCAGTAGATGGTTCTTTCGTCAATTCAAGCGAGCTGTCTAAAAGCATTTCTGAATTGTTAGTTAGTGGTGTTGCTTCGTTAGTAGTTGACGCTGGGTCTTGCTCAGCAGTGATTGCTAGAACAGGTGTTGTTGTCGCTAATGTCATACTTGAAACTAGCATCAGTGTTAAACTACTTTTTAGTGATTTTTTCATTCTTAAGTGATCCCTTCTTATTTTTCCTTTTTTATTCTATTACTTGTCCGACCAGTTTAATCAGTGCTTGATTGAAATCTAAATCAGACTGTTTCTCCCGTAATTTTTTTAATAGTGCACTCCCTGATTCTAGTTGATACCCTTGTTCATCTAGAAGTTCTTTAGCGCCAGCTTCATCTCCAGCTAGGGCTGTTAGTGCACCTACTAAATAGTTATAGATTAATTGATTTTGATCTGAAACACTTAATTGATCATAAGCTGAATAGCTATCAATCGTTTGCCCATTAACTTCGGGGGTTAATTGACCATTTGGTGTCCCGGCTAAATCTGAAGAATCAACTAATTGGGTATGGGTTTCATTCTGTGCTTCAATAATCGAGCTAGTTTCAGTACTAGTCTCATTACTGGTACTAGTTTTTGAATCAGTCCCCTTGCAAGCGGTTAGACAAGTAACTAAAGCAATGGTTGTGGTGATTAATAGTATTGGTTTCAAATGAAAGACACTCCTTTTTTATAACGTTGATATTATAACATTTTATATTTTTATAAGCAATGTTATTTGAAAATATGACGCATCGGTGAGTAATGTTATAAAGAAATAACAAAACTATTTTTCATTATACTAGTCATCTCGCTTGAAATCTGATTAAATTAAACTAAGTAGATTACTTTAGTAAGAAGAAAAGTGGGACTTATTCACATGAATAAATTGGGAAAATATTATCAAAGCAAGCTCAAAGAAATCATCAATTATTTAATTTTTGGTGTTTTGACGACAATCGTGAATTTAATCGTCTATTTTGGTTTGACGAAACTTACTATTAATTACGGAATCGCCAATACGATTGCTTGGATTATCTCGGTTTTATTTGCCTATGTCACGAATAAATGTTTCGTCTTTAAGGCAACTGGGTTAGAAACCAAGCAACTAGTTAAAGAGCTAACCGCCTTTTTTAGTGTCCGCTTGTTTTCTTACGTGATGGACATGTTGGTCTTGTATTTGTGCTTGTCTGTTTTGAAATGGCCACCAGTCTTAGCGAAGTTGATATCACAAGTGGTTGTCGTAATTTTGAACTATCTATTTAGTAAAATTTTTGTCTTTAAGGAGGACTAGTTATTATGAAACTTTCTGTCATAGTCCCATGCTATAACGAACAAGAAACCATTCCCTTATTTTTGGCGGAGATGGCCAAGGTGGAGGCGCAACTTCCGTTAGAAGTGGAGTATCTTTTTATCAATGATGGTTCAAAAGACCAAACCCTCAACGTTTTGCGCGAGGCCCATCAACAAAACGAGCGCGTCCACTATTTATCATTTTCACGCAACTTCGGTAAAGAAAGTGCGCTCTACGCCGGTTTGCAAAAAGCCACCGGTGATTATGTAACGGTGATGGATGCGGACTTACAAGATCCGCCTGCCATGTTAGTTGAGATGTATCAAAAAATTCAAGATCCGGAAGTTGATTGCGTTGGCACCAGAAGAGTCACGCGTAAAGGTGAACCGCCTATTCGCAGTGCGTTTGCTAAATTATTTTACAAAATTGTCAACAAAATCGGTCAAGTCGAGATGGTCGATGGAGCACGTGATTTCCGCTTAATGACGCGTCAAATGGTCGATTCAATTTTGGAATTAACCGAGTACAATCGCTTCACGAAAGGATTATTCGTCTGGGTTGGCTTTAACACGATTTATTTAGAATATGAAAATGTGGAACGAGTTGCCGGCGAAACAAGTTGGAGTTTTTTGGGACTGTTGAGCTATTCAGTAGACGGCATCGTCAATTTTTCCGATGCGCCTTTAAAAATCGCGACTTGGATTGGAAGCCTATCTTGTGTCGTCGCGATGATTTCACTGTTATTTATCGTCATTCGCACCTTGTTGTGTGGCGATCCTGTAGCAGGTTGGCCATCGATGATTAGTATTATGTTATTACTAGGAGGTATTCAATTACTGTGCCTAGGTATTATCGGTAAATATATCGGTAAAATTTTCCTAGAAACGAAGAAACGACCAATCTATGTGATAAGGGAAGAAGCATAATGGTAGGACGTACAACGAGAATCAGTAGATATAGTGGACATGTAAGCATAGTACCATCGTGGCTTCAAGAGTGTTTCGTGATAATCTCATTTATAGTTGTCACGGTTTTATCTTCACAACACTTATTTAGCGGTGGTTACACAGTTATCAAGAGTCCAGATTTTTATTTCCATTTTAATCGTTTTTTAGGGGTGATAGAATCTTTAGCGGCAGGTCAGGGGTTATCACGGATTAACACCCTTTTCTTAGAAGGCTGGGGCTATGGCTCGCCGATGTTTTACGGTGACTATTTACTTGTAATCGGTTTTGTTTTTTACAAGCTCGGCTTTACAGCCTTAACGAGTTATAAGCTCTATTTAATGACGCTGACATTCTTGTGCTTGTTAATCCCTTATTATTGTTCAAGACCCGTTGTAAAAAATAAAACCATTGCCTATTTCATTGCGCTACTATACGCCTTAGCTACGTTCAGAATGTATGATTTATTTGTGCGGAACGCGCTAGGTGAAGCGACAGCTTTTTTATTTATTCCGTTAGTCGTTTTAGGCATGTGGTCAATAAAAACCGAAAAAGCACCGCGGTGGTACTACTTAGCGCTAGGGATGACTGGCTTGTTAGTGACGCATTTATTAACGACAATTTTGGTCACGATTGCACTTGCTATTATGGTGATCGTTGATAATAAAGCCTTCATCAGAAAATGGGATGCCTTTAGCGCATTAGTAAAAGCGACATTATTAACGGTGGGCTTATCGGCTTTTTTCACCTTACCTATGCTTGAACAGTTGAAATTAGTTCCCATGCGAATTAATACTGATCCGATTCTCCAACGAAGTATGTTCTTAACGGACTTTGGCAAGTTATTAGAACAATCGTTAGATAACGTTGCGTTATATTCTGCTAATATTGGTATTTTATTATTAATTCCTATTGTTTTACGATTTTTTGTGAAGAGAGATGAGCAAAATATGGCGCGACTAAAGCTAGCGGACTATACGCTAGTTATTGGCATCATCACGTTATTGAGTGCTACTAGTTTGTTGCCATGGGAATTATTATTCAATCTTAGTTTTTTATCCGTCATTCAATTTCCTTTTAGATGGTTAATTATTACGACGATGATGTTGGCGATAAGTGGTGGCATTTATTTTTACGAATGGTCACGTCTATTTGCAAATGCACAAGTTGTCCGGGTATTTATGGTGTTGGGTATTTTATTATCGACCATGTCTTATAACCAAGCGGTGCGCCTAGCTGAAGGGGAGAAAGTTGTTAACGAAACGGCTTATCAACCTTATCAAATCGGGACAGGACAAGAATATTTGCCTGTTGCGACTAATCGTGATTGGCTAAAAGAACAAGCAGGTAAGATTCGCTATAACCAAGCTGATATTAGAATAACCAATTCAAAAATTAATCATACGACGATTCGTTTTGATTATCGTGACGCAAAAAACGCCGAGGTCGCTCTACCGCTACTTAATTATCCAGGCTATCAAGCACTAGAAGTCGCTACCGGTCGTAAATTGTCACTAAAAATAGGTGCGCATTACGAACTAATGCTGCAAGGTCTACAAGGAACAGGTAAAGTTGAGGTTAGTTATCAAGGCACTTTCATTCAAAAAGTTGGATTGGCAATTAGTATAGGAACACTTGTTTTAAGCGGATATCTTGTTTATTATCAGCGAAAAACTCGTTGATAAATGAAAAAAGACTATTACCATCTATTGTATAACTCTTGATAATACGTTAACATTTAACAAAGGTTAAATGTTAAATGTTAAAAAGGAGTGTGAGGGATGTTAAGGTTACGTTTTATGTTGATGTTAGTAATCGGGATTATGATCGTTACGGCTAGCATTATTTACTTAATTAATTTTCGGAAAGATAAGGAAAACAAGTTTATTCGCAAATTTTGGCTAGTCATGCTGATAATGGGGATGGCAATTTGCTACTTTCCAACGAAAGCATATGTGAATCTCAAATATATAAATAGTCACGTAGAGGATACTGTGGCAACGGTTGTAATTGATAACAAAAAAATCAAGACGTCAGCGAACGCTAAGCAACCACTAATTTTACCAACGGCGTATGACACAATTGAAGTGACGCATCCATCGGTTGTAAACTTTCCGAAAGACTGGTCAGGTTATAAATATTGGATGGCAGTTACCCCCTATCCAGAAGGCGATGCGGGGAAAGAAAATCCGCATATTTTCGCCAGTCACGATATGATTGCTTGGGATATCCCTTTTGGTGAGAAAAAGTGTAATCCGTTAGATGAGATCACCAATTCTCCACTCAATGAGCAAGAGAGTCCTTTGCAGTACAATTCGGACACGCATCTATTGTTTAACGAAGAAAAAAATCGCTTAGAGATGTTCTGGCGTTATGTTGATGATGTCGAGAAACTCGTCTATATTTATCAAATCCATAGTCAAGATGGTCGTAGTTGGTCGGACAAAGAATTAGTTTATACATGTAATCGTGGCAAAGGTGAGGATTGGCTATCACCTGCTTTTACCAAAGATAAAGACGGCTACCAAGTCTGGTATGTGGGGTACGACTTTTTGATTCATCACCGTATTAGTACTGATGGCAAAACGTGGTCAAAACCTGATACAGTACAGATTGCTTATAACAAGGACAACATGCATAGTTGGCATTTGGATGTTAAAGAAATCGATGACCACTTTGAAATGCTTGTAGTTGGCTTTGAAAAAGCAGCTGGTGAAAAAGTTAGCTGGAGTGACCGTCATCAAATGAATGTCTATTATGCTAGTGATGAAGGCGGTGCGTGGTCGAATCTTCAACCGATAATCTATCCATCACAAGCCCATGGTAAATGGGACGGCAAAGGGTTGTATCGCAGTTGTTTAATTAGAGAAAATAATCAATACTATGTGTTTTATAGCGGGATTGGCGACACGGGGACTCGAGCAGTTGGTTTAAGTTATGGCCCAGACATCTTTAATCTAAAAGGTATTAATTATTACGATTATCCAGATTTCAAAAAATAAATAAATTTAACTAACAGATTGGCAAAGCGTGAAAATTTTTGCCGGTCTGTTTTTTGTATTTATTAATAAATTAATTAATTAATTAATGTGCGTTATTGAACAAATCGACAGTTTTTGGTAAGATAGAAGGCAGAGAAAGTATAAAAAATTTTTATTTTCATATTTAACTATATGAACAATAGAAAAATAAAAAAGTGATAAACTATTTGGGGGTTCAGAAAGGGATGTAATATGAAAAAGAAGGTATTGAGAAATGCTGTTTACTTTTCAGTGATTGGGAGCTTTATTGCAAGTGATTTATCAGGAATAACAGCTATCGCAGCAGAAGAAACGAGTACAGAAGATACAACAACAGAAGCTACGGAAACGATTAAGAGTGAGGTGTTGCCAGATGTAACACTTAGCGAATCTATAGAAAATGAAACTGATACAAATTCTATAGAACAAAGTAATCTTCCAAAAGTTGAAAATGATGAATTTGACGAGGATTCAGTTGCACCGTCACAGTTAAACAAACAAACTACTAGTAATGTACTAGCAACTTCGGAAGAAATTGTTGCATCTGGGATTGATGGGACAGTTCCTTGGACTATTTATAAAGATGGCCGATTAGTAATGGGGCCAGGTGAAATGGAAAACGTTGAGGGGAATTATACGAAAGAGTGGCGTCATTATAATTACTCAAATATTGTAACCTCAATAGAGTTTACAGGTGAATTGCTATTACCTGAGAACTGTTCAAGTTTGTTTAAAGATTTTTCTGAACTTACGGAAATGAAGGGATTACACTACCTGAACGCTGAAAATGTTACAGATGTATATGGTATGTTTTATGAGTTGCCTAAATTATTCGAATTAGATTTATCCAACTTTAACGCAAGTAAATTAAAAACAATGAGTAATATGTTTAGGAATTTAGATAGTTTAACGAGTTTAAATTTAAGTGGTTGGAAAAATGAAAGCTTGGAATCTATGTATGATGCATTTAGGTTTATGGATAATTTAAAAGAGATAAATTTTACTGATTTTAATACTTCTAATGTAACCGATATGACAACAGTATTTTGGGATTTACCTAGTCTTGAAACATTGGACTTATCAAGTTTTGATACTTCCAAAGTGACTAGCATGAATGAAATGTTTACTCTATTGAATAGTTTAAAATCTCTGAATGTCTCCAATTTTGATACCTCTAATTTGACGAGTATGGATCGTATGTTCAATGATTTAAGAAACTTAACTAGTTTGGATCTTTCAAGTTTCGACACCTCAAATGTTACTGATATGTCTCAAATGTTTAGTCATATGTATAATTTAAAAGATTTAAATCTTTCAAGTTTTGATACTTCAAATGTCACAAATATGGACGAGATGTTCTATTATACTAATGAGTTGTCAAGTTTAGAACTTTCACATTTTGATACCTCAAAAGTAACTAGTATGCGTTATATGTTTGGAAATATGGAGAAATTAACGGACTTAGATGTTTCAAATTTTGATACTTCAAGCGTAGAAGATATGTCAGGTATGTTTAGCATAACACCTAGTTTGAAGAAATTAAATCTTTCAAGTTTTGATACCAGAAATGTTAAAGAAATGGAAGGTGCTCTGTATAGCTCTGGATTTGAAGAGCTAACTGTAGGCAATAATATGAAATTTGTTTCAGATCATGATATTCTTCCTGAAAAAGACAACGCAGGGAAACCTTTCAGTTGGTACGGAAAAAACACTGGAAAAAAATTCAACACAACAGCGGAATTCGTTGAATATGGGAAAGGTGGTTTAGCCGCTGATACCTATATTCGAACAACTGAAGCTAAGCCTGAAACAAAACCAGAGGGCGACTACATCAGCTTTGGTAAATACGTGACAGTCAATAACGACAAAGGTTACAATACATGGCAAAACTTCTCATGGAAGCAAAAACACGAGAACAGTAAAGTAGCTAACAACACATACTTAGCTAAAGGTCAATACAAACATGCGAACGGCTCAACTTATTACTCATTATATGATTCAAAAGGAACCTGGATGGGTTACATCAACGCTAAAGGCACTAAGTTAGCCGATGGTGCGCAAGGTGTTTACCAATCATTTGGTAAATATGTGACAATTGGTAAAAATGCCGGCTATAACACATGGCAAAACTTCGCATGGAAAGAAAAACATGCAAACTCAAAAGTAGCGAATAAAACCTACTTAGCGAAAGGTTTATATAACCATGCGAATGGCTCAACCTATTATTCACTATACGATTCAAAAGATACTTGGATGGGCTACATCAATGCCAAAATTGCGAAGGCTAGTGCGAACCAACAAGGTGATTATATTAACTATGGCAAATATGTCACAGTCAACAACAACGCTGGTTATAACACATGGCAAAATTTCTCATGGAAAGAAAAACATGCGAATTCAAAAGTAGCGAATAAAACATATTTAGCTAAAGGAATGTACAAACATTCAAATGGCTCAACTTACTATTCATTATATGATGCTAAAGGTACGTGGATGGGTTACATCAATGCC
>NZ_CP039712.1:0-152500 GCF_005145005.1 Vagococcus zengguangii | reverse complement strand
TGTAGGCACACGGTTTCAGGTTCTATTTCACTCCCCTCCCGGGGTGCTTTTCACCTTTCCCTCACGGTACTGGTTCACTATCGGTCACTAGAGAGTATTTAGCCTTGGGAGATGGTCCTCCCGGATTCCGACGGAATTTCACGTGTTCCGCCGTACTCAGGATACTCATAGGTGTGTGACTAGTTTCGTTTACGGGGCTTTCACCCTTTTTAGCTGACCTTTCCAGGTCGATTCAACTACTACTCACAGCTACCACAGCTGAGTCCTACAACCCCAACGAGCAAGCTCGTTGGTTTGGGCTGTTTCCGTTTCGCTCGCCGCTACTAAGGAAATCGATTTTTCTTTCTCTTCCTGCAGGTACTTAGATGTTTCAGTTCTCTGCGTCTCACCCTCACTAACCTATGTATTCAGTTAGGAGTAACAGCCTATAAAAGCTGCTGGGTTGCCCCATTCGGAAATCTCTGGATCATAGCTTACGTACAGCTCCCCAAAGCTTATCGGAGTTGGTCCCGTCCTTCATCGTCTTCTAGTGCCAAGGCATCCACCGTGCGCCCTTATTCACTTAACCTTATTTGCTACCACTTTCGTGCTAGACTCTTGATTTCCACCAACTAGCGATAGTCAGCTCCATCAACCCTATGTTTTAGCTATTGAACTTTGTTTATTAACTCGTTTCAACGCGGTGTTTTCGGTTTGTTTTAATTTTGTTTCAATATCCAGTTTTCAATGAACGAATGTTTGAGAGTAAACCTCTCAAAACTGACAATGAATAATCCTAACCTGTGTATTCCGTAATATTCCTTAGAAAGGAGGTGATCCAGCCGCACCTTCCGATACGGCTACCTTGTTACGACTTCACCCCAGTTATCTATCCCACCTTAGGCGGCTGGCTCCTAAAAGGTTACCTCACCGACTTTGGGTGTTACAAACTCCCGTGGTGTGACGGGCGGTGTGTACAAGGCCCGGGAACGTATTCACCGCGGCGTTCTGATCCGCGATTACTAGCGATTCCGGCTTCATGTAGGCGAGTTGCAGCCTACAATCCGAACTGAGAACAGCTTTAAGAGATTAGCTTGACCTCGCGGTCTCGCGACTCGTTGTACTGTCCATTGTAGCACGTGTGTAGCCCAGGTCATAAGGGGCATGATGATTTGACGTCATCCCCACCTTCCTCCGGTTTGTCACCGGCAGTCTTGCTAGAGTGCCCAACTTAATGATGGCAACTAACAATAAGGGTTGCGCTCGTTGCGGGACTTAACCCAACATCTCACGACACGAGCTGACGACAACCATGCACCACCTGTCACTTTGTCCCCGAAGGGAAAGTTCTATCTCTAGAATGGTCAAAGGATGTCAAGACCTGGTAAGGTTCTTCGCGTTGCTTCGAATTAAACCACATGCTCCACCGCTTGTGCGGGCCCCCGTCAATTCCTTTGAGTTTCAGTCTTGCGACCGTACTCCCCAGGCGGAGTGCTTAATGCGTTAGCTGCAGCACTGAAGGGCGGAAACCCTCCAACACTTAGCACTCATCGTTTACGGCGTGGACTACCAGGGTATCTAATCCTGTTTGCTCCCCACGCTTTCGAGCCTCAGCGTCAGTTACAGACCAGAGAGTCGCCTTCGCCACTGGTGTTCCTCCATATATCTACGCATTTCACCGCTACACATGGAATTCCACTCTCCTCTTCTGCACTCAAGTTCCCCAGTTTCCAATGACCTTCCTCGGTTGAGCCGAGGGCTTTCACATCAGACTTAAGAAACCGCCTGCGCTCGCTTTACGCCCAATAAATCCGGACAACGCTTGCCACCTACGTATTACCGCGGCTGCTGGCACGTAGTTAGCCGTGGCTTTCTGGTTAGATACCGTCAAGGCGTGAACAGTTACTCTCACGCTTGTTCTTCTCTAACAACAGAGTTTTACGATCCGAAAACCTTCTTCACTCACGCGGCGTTGCTCGGTCAGACTTTCGTCCATTGCCGAAGATTCCCTACTGCTGCCTCCCGTAGGAGTCTGGGCCGTGTCTCAGTCCCAGTGTGGCCGATCACCCTCTCAGGTCGGCTATGCATCATGGCCTTGGTGAGCCGTTACCTCACCAACTAGCTAATGCAGCGCGGGTCTATCCATCAGCGACACCCGAAAGCGCCTTTCATCATTCGACCATGCGGTCAAAAGAATTATGCGGTATTAGCACCTGTTTCCAAGTGTTATCCCCCTCTGATGGGCAAGTTACCCACGTGTTACTCACCCGTCCGCCACTCATTTCGTTTCTGTGGAGCAAGCTCCGGTGAAACAAAATGCGTTCGACTTGCATGTATTAGGCACGCCGCCAGCGTTCGTCCTGAGCCAGGATCAAACTCTCAATAAAAAGTTTTGATAACATCCGAAGATGTCGCTCATTTATGTTTGCTAGCGAATTACTTCACTAAAATTTAAAAATTGTTTGGTTTTGTTTTACACTTTGTAAAACACCCTACACATTTGGTTTGTCTTATTCATTGTTCAGTTTTCAAAGGTCTACTTTTTAAGTCATTGTCTTTCGTGACAACTTCATTAGTTTATCACGTTCAGTTGACTAAGTCAACAACTTTTTAAAAGTTTTTTTATTTTGTTTTTTCAACGCTGTTGCGCTGACAACTTCTAAATAATAGCACGATTAGTTGACTAGGTCAACAACTTTTTAAAAGTTTTTCAAAAAGTTTTTTCGATTATTTTTTAGCAGTTCTGTTGCCTCTGGGACAACTTTGTCTATCATATACCTTATTACCAAATAACACAAGCTTTATTTTAAAATAATTTGGTTTTATCATTCACTACTACTCATTAAGAAACTTGATTCATGATATTAATCGTCGTTCAGCTGCAATTATTATTAAAGCTAACTTTACACTAAAAGCATATAAAAAGTTTTTTCTTCTATATAATAGCTATTTTTTATTATTTTTATATTTAATCAATATCTTATCTAAAGAAGGAGTAATTTCATTAATTGTGTAATCCTTTAGAAATTAATTAACTATTTTCTCAAAACCACTTGCATTTATATTTATTGGGCGTATAATCAACGATATATTTAGGGGAGTAGCAACATAACTTTTATGGTTTTAAGTCAACTATGATGTCGATTAGACTGGTTTAAAACGTAATTTGCAAGACCTAACTATCACACATAGCGTGTGTTAGTTAGGTCTTTTATTATTTTAGAAAAGGAGATTGAACAACATGCATCAAACAAAAAAAGTCACAATTGCTTCTTTATTAGTTGCTATGGGGGTTGTTTATGGCGATATCGGTACAAGTCCATTATATGTAATGAAGGCAATTCTTTCAGGTAATGGTGGCTTAAATAGTATGAATGACGAATTTATCATTGGCGCGATTTCGTTAGTTATTTGGACAGTTACCCTAATGACAACTGTTAAATATGTTTTAATTGCGTTACGTGCTGATAACCATGGTGAAGGAGGTATTTTTTCACTTTATACATTAGTGAGAAAAATCTCGCCGGCACTAATCTTCCCTGCATTAATTGGAGGAGCCGCTTTACTGGCAGATGGCGTGTTAACTCCAGCAGTTACGATTACTACTGCTGTGGAAGGGCTACGAGGGTTACCCATTTTTTACGACCGTTTTGGTAACAATCAAGATATTATTGTGATGATTGCTATTACTATTATTATTTTATTATTCACGATTCAACGTTACGGAACAGAAAAAGTCGGAAAAGCCTTTGGACCAATTATGCTAGGTTGGTTTACGTTCCTAGGATTGGTTGGTTTATATAACTTACCAGGAGAATGGCTTATTTTAAAATCATTAAACCCCTATTATGCTTTTGAATTGCTCATGAGTCCTGCCAATAAGGCTGGTATTTTAATTTTAGGTAGTGTCTTCCTAGCTACAACAGGGGCTGAAGCCTTATATGCTGATATGGGACACGTTGGCCGTCGTAATATTTATGCCAGTTGGCCTTACATTAAGTTGTGTTTAGTTCTTAACTACTTAGGTCAAGGAGCTTGGCTAATGAAAAACCGCACAAATGTTGATTACTTAGAAACCGAGGATTTAAATCCGTTTTTTAGTATGATGCCTGACCAACTCTCTCTTATTGCGGTTATTTTTGCAACTTTAGCTGCAATTATCGCGTCACAGTCGTTAATTTCTGGTTCATTCACCTTAGTTTCTGAAGCCATTAAACTAAAACTGTTCCCTAAATTAAAAATCGTTTACCCCACTTCACAAAAAGGGCAAATGTACTTACCGGTCATTAACTGGTTGTTATGTTTACTATGTTGTTTAATCGTATTCGGCTTTAAGTCATCACACAAATTAGAAGCAGCCTATGGTTTAGCCATCACGATTACGATGTTAATGACGACGATTTTACTGTGGGTTTACTTATTAAAACATGAAGCACCAAAAATTTTTGCATATAGCTTCTTAATTTTCTTTAGCTTAATTGAAAGCATCTTTTTCTTCTCTAGTGCAGCTAAATTCTTACATGGTGGTTATGTCGCTATTTTAATTGCGGCCCTTCTCTTCTCTATCATGTTAACCTGGCACTTGAGTAATAAAATTAAAGAAAAAGTGGCAAAAAAAGTACCGCTTCAAGATTATATCAACCAATTAGAGCGATTATCCAAAACAGAAAATATCCCATTTTACCAAACGAATGTCGTTTATTTAACTGACGACTTATCTGAGCAATTAGTCGATCGTAAAATTTTGTATTCTATTTTGGACAAAAAACCAAAGCGTGCTGAAGTTTACTGGTTCGTTAACCTTTACGTTACAGACGAGCCTTATACGAAAGAATATTATGTTGAAACATTTGGCAGCAAACATGTCGTCAGCATTCAGTTACGTTTAGGATTTAGAATGAGTCAAAAAGTTAATGTTTACATGCGTCAAATCGTTAAGGAAATGATGGCAAAAGGTTTAATTGATAAGCAAGACCAAGAGTTTTCTATTAATCCAGAACGTAATGTTGGTGATTTTTGTTTTGTATTAATTAATGACGGCCTTTATAAAGGAACTAGCGGCTTAACGAATTTTGAGAAGAATGTTTATCAATTTAAGTTAGCCATTAAATCGATTACTACATCAACAGAAAACTGGTTTGGCTTGCAATACAGTGACGTAGTTAAAGAAAGCGTACCACTAGTTATTGACAATAGCCAAGATATTCCAGAAAACTATCACTTGACGATGAAGATGAATCAAAAATTCAGCTCAGAGGAATTATAAAAACAAAAAATCCAAAACGGACATAAGCAACGCTTTTTGTCCGTTTTGGATTTTTTTGAGCCTAGTAACATTCGCTTTTATCAAAAACTTTATGCTGTGTAAACTTAATCTTCTTTAAAATCTGAGACAACATCAGCAATTTTTTCCGCTAATCCTTCATCAAAGACACTCGGAATAAAATGATCGACACTAATTTCTTCTACAAAATCAGCGATGGTTTGAGCAACTTTGATTTGTAATGATTCAGAGACTTCTTTTTTACTTCCTTTTAACAACCCTTTGAACAATCCAGGAAAAGCTAACACGTTATTAATTTGATTAGGATAATTTGAAGAACCTGTTCCTATTATTTTAGCTCCAGCCTTTTTAGCTATTCTTGGATCAATTTCAGGTACTGGGTTAGCTAACGCAAAAATAATAGGATTATCAGCCATCATGTCTATCATTCCTTCATCTAACACGCCACCTTCTGACAATCCTATAAAGACTTCTTGACCTTTTATTGCTTCCTTTAATTCAGTCGCAGTACTATGACCATTTAATTCCTCAACAAAAGATTTTTGAAATTGATTCAAACAATTATCCGGTGTTAATACTCCGTTAACATCAACTAATGTCATATCAGTAATACCAGCTTTTTTTAGTAGTTTTGCAGTTGCCAATCCAGAGGCTCCAACACCATTAATTAATACTTTTAGCTTTCTTAAATGAGTATTTCTAAGTTTAGCGGCATTAATTAGCCCCGCTAATACAACAATAGCGGTTCCTTCTTGATCATCATGATAAACTGGAATATCTAAACATTTTTTCAATTCTGTTAAAATTTCAAAACACTCCGGCGCTTTTATGTCTTCTAAATGTATACCCGCAAAACTATATTCAATATTTTGAAAAGTCTGAATAAACTCTGAGACACTCTTTTGTTTGATACAAAGTGGGAACGCCTGAACGTCAGCGAAACATTTATAAATCAACGCCTTACCTTCAACAATTGGCAAGCCACCTCGTGCACCCACATTTCCTAACCCTAATACTGCACTACCATCGGTCACAACGGCAATCACCTTACCGCTCACTGTATATTCTTGCGCTTTTTCTGGTTGGTTTTGAATGAGTTTACTTAAATAAGCAATACCTGGCGTATACGCTAAAGCTAAATCATCTCCGTCACTAATATCAATCTCATTTTTAATACTTAAAACCCCTGTGTGTTTTTTATGGATTTCTAATACTTTCTCATCCATTTGATTACCTCTTCTTTCCCTACCAATTAAAATAGTAAACCCATCTCAACCTCAAATTAGCAATTAAAGTTAAGATGGGAAACTATTATGATAAATCTAATGACACTTCAACTTCTTGAATTGGCACGTCATAAAACGGATCTTCGCGACGACCTAAAAAATCGCGTGCTTGTTGCGGAAACAGAGCATACATTAAGACATCTTCTAAAGAACGAGCATACTCTTTAATTTCCTTTTCTAAAATAGGTAAAGAATCTTCTAGTAAATCAGCTGGACGAACCGTAATAATTTCTTCATTACCAATAATTTTTTCTATGATATTTGGTGCGATTGCTACTGGCGGACGACCATATAGTCCTTTAACGTAATCCTTGATTTCTTTAGGCACTACTTTATATCGTTCACCACTGATAATATTCAATACTGCTTGTGTTCCAACCATTTGAGATAACGGTGTTACAAGTGGTGGATAACCTAAATCCGCTCTTACTTTAGGAACTTCTGCTAACACCTCTTCATAACGATCAGCCATACCTTGCTCTGTCAATTGACTCAGCAAGTTGGATAACATCCCACCAGGCACTTGATAAATCAAAGCTTTCGGGTCTGTATCTTTCACTTTAGGATTCAGAATACCTGTTTCTCTAAACTTATCACGAACAGTGTTAAAATAAGAGGCCATATCTTCTAATTTTGATAAAGAAACATGGGTATTATAACCTAAGTCTTCCAAACTAATAACCATCGATTCAGTTGCTGGTTGACTCGTTCCACCAGAAAAAGAGGAAATAGCAGTGTCGATAATATCTGCCTCTGCTTCTACCGCTTTAAGATACGTCATTTCAGATATACCACTAGTTGCATGCGTGTGTACCTCTAAGGGTAGTGAGGTGTTTTGTTTGATAGCGCTCACTAAATCAAACGCATCTTTTGGCGTTAACACCCCTGCCATATCCTTAATACAAATTGAGTCTGTCCCCATATCCACTAACTCATTAACTAAATCAACGTAGTAATTTATAGTGTGAAAATCACTTGTTGTATAAGAAATTGCTGCCTGACAATGACCACCATATTTTTTTATTGCTTCAATCGATTTTTGTAAATTACGTGTATCATTTAATGCGTCAAAGACTCGAATGATATCAATTCCATTTTCAATTGATTTCTTTATAAAAGCTTCCACTACATCATCTGAATAATTTTTATAACCTAATAAATTTTGACCTCTTAGTAACATTTGTAGTTTGGTATTTTTGACCACTGCTCGTATGTTTCGTAATCTTTCCCAAGGGTCTTCATTCAAGAAACGGATACAAGAATCAAACGTTGCGCCACCCCACACTTCTAAAGCATGAAAACCAGCTTGATCCATTGTTTCTAAAATAGGTGCCATATCTTCAAAAGGCATACGTGTTGCAATTTGGCTTTGTTGTCCATCTCGTAAAACTGTTTCAGTAAATAGTACGTTTGTCTTCATTTTTGTTCCCTTTCTATAGCCAATTCACCATTTCTTGTTGCATTTCAATAATCGAATGTTTCCGGCTACGACTACAATTTTTTGCCACATCCTCGCAAATAAAACATTTCCTAGGTGGCAACCCTAAATCTTGGCGACTAACTTGTTTGAGCTGGCTATCTTCCAGATATATAACGTCTAAATCAAATAATCGACCAATTTTTTGTTTATTTTCAAAAGCAATTAAGATTTCTTTTGTTTTAATAGGTGATTCATCTACTACAATCAACCTCTCTGGTCCCGTTTTCAACAAATCAACCTTCCCTGCACAAATTTTGTTTGAAAATGATTCATCAATTAAGAAATCTGTATGCCGAATAAACGCTTCGCTCCAAAAATCATTGTTTTTAACTTCACCCGGCAAATTTAAAGTCGCACAAATTAAGGTGTTGTTGGGATAATTCTCTAGCAACTCCGTTTGTTTATATACGCGCTTCTCACGACAATCAAGCATCTCAATCAAGCTAACTTTTTGCCCCTCAAAAATGTTATTCTCACACATTTCTAACAACATCAATCATTGTGCCATCACGATATTCGATCAGCGCAACGATTTTCTCTCCATATTCGATTGGATATGGATGCCCAACAATTTGATAGGCTTTTTCTTGTAATTCCTTAATAGTATATTGGGGAATGTCTAAACTCTTAAAGTGCTCAACTAAATCTTGTCGTGATGGATTAACAGCAATACCAATCTCCGTCACTACAACATCAATGCTACTTCCTGGTGTAATAACTGTATTAACGCGTTCTACTACCGTTGGAATTCTACCACGAATAAGTGGCGCAATAATAATACTCATGTTGCATGCTGCACTAGTATCAGAGTGCCCTCCAGACGCTCCACGAATCACACCATCTGAACCGGTCATTACATTAACGTTAAAATCCAAGTCAACCTCTAAAGCAGATAAAATAGCTACATCTAACTGATTTATGACCGCTCCTTTGCTAGCTGAAGAAGCATACATATTCGCATCAATTTCATAGTGATGCTCATTTTTCCCTAAAGAAACTGCCGATGGATGATCGAAGTCTTGTACGTCAATAATTTTTTTAACAAGTCCTTCTTCTAATAACTCCACCATTGCATTAGTAATTCCGCCTAAAACAAAACTTGCTTTAATGCCATCTTTTACCATAGCTTCTTTTAAGAACCGGGTTACTGCTAAAGATGGACCGCCTGTGCCTGTTTGGAAAGAGAAACCTTCTTTATAGTATGATGAACCAATAATGACTTTTGCTGCATATTCAGCAATCAGTAATTCTTTAGGATTCTTTGTATAACGTGTCGCCCCTTTAGCAATACCCTCTGGATTTCCAATTGCCTCAACCTCTACAACATAATCAACATCCGTTTGTGGAATACTAATGGGTGTATTAGGATAAGGAACTAATGTATCCGTAATGGCAACTACTTTATCTGCGTATTTCGCATCAATCATCGCATAGCCTAAAGAACCACATGTTGCTTTCCCAACTGTTCCATTCACATTTCCATATTCATCTGAACTTGGCGCTCCTAAAAAAGCTACATCAATATGAATATCTCCAGTTGCAATTGCACGTGCACGACCACCATGAGATCTAATGACGACAGGATTTTCCATTATTCCTTCTGAAATAGCGGCTCCCACTTTATCACGCAAACCACTTGAAGTGATGTTAGTGACTACACCATTTTTTATATGTTCAATCAAGGGTTCGTGTACATTTGCAATTGAACTTGGTGCTAAGCTTAAATTTTTAATTCCTAGTGCAGCAATTTCTGCCATCACCATGTTCATTACATAGTCCCCTTCACGGAAATGATGATGGAAAGAAATCGTCATGCCATCTTTTAACCCTGACTTAATGATAGCTTCTTTGATACTAGATAAAAGCTTTGTTTCTTTAGGTTTTACAGGCGTAACTTGACGTGTACTTTCTTGATAAGGTTTGATGTTAACAAATTCCCCTTCAAACTTCCCATACTTCACAACAATTTCTTCAGGAATTTCACGATTCACTTCATTTTTCATTTAAAATTCCCCCTCTTTCAATAAGTTTGTTGCTTTGGCTAAAGCAATAACTCGTTGTGCTCGTTCTACAATTGGTTTATCAACCATCTTACCGTTGACAGAAATAACACCCGAACCTTTGGCTTCTGCTTCTCTAATCCCCCAGATTACTTCTTTTGCTTCTTGAATTTCTTCAGCAGTTGGCGTATAAACTTGGTTGACTAATGGAATTTGACGAGGATTAATGACTGATTTACCATCAAATCCTAATTGCTTAATTAAGCGAACTTCTTCTAAGAAACCTTCAGTATTATCAACATTTGAATATACCGTATCAATTGCAGCAATCCCTGCCGCTCTAGCAGAGTGTAAAATATAACTTCTAGCAAAGAATAGTTCTTGTCCATCAGGATAACGTTTTGTTTTCATGTTAGTAACATAATCTTCTGCACCTAGGGCAATTCCTATCAAACGTGAACTTGCCTTAGCAATTTCACGGGCATTCAGCACGCCTTCTGCTGACTCAATAGCCGCCATCATTTTAGTGCTACCATTAACAATGCCATATTTAGCTTCCATTTCAGTAATTACTGCAGCAACATCTACAATATCCTGAGCTGTTTCAGTTTTGGGTAGTCGAATTACATCGACACCTGCCAGTACCATGGCTTCGATATCTTGACCTCCTACTGTTTCTAATCCGTTTATACGGACGACTGTTTCAACTGTAGAATAGTCAAATGTTCTCAAAGCATTAAAAACTAATAAACGAGCACTATCTTTTTCTTTCAACGATACTGCATCTTCTAAATCAAACATTACTGCGTCTGCCCCATATAAAACAGCATCTCTTAACATTGCTGCGTTAGAACCCGGTACAAACATCATTGTTCTTCTTAATCGTTCCATGTTTGTAATACCTCCCAGTTAACTTCTTCACCCGCAGCACGGTAAATAGCCGTAATAGTCCGCGCTTCGATTGTGCAATCCAAAGCTCCTTTGTCAATAACTTCAACTTTGGCTGAAGTGACCTCTAATTTACTAAAAACTTCTTCAATTTTTTTACGAATTAGACGCCCAAATTGTTTTTCAACACTACTTTCAAGTTTAATTTCCAACTTATTATCAAGATGAGGAGCAATCATCACCAAGACATCACTTGATTCAGTTGTCCCTGCACTAGCACTAAATTTAATTTCCAATTATGTTCACCTCATTATTTTTTAAGTACTGATAAGTTGTGGGCGGCAACATTTGTTTAACTTTGCTCCAATTACCTATCCTTAAATATTCACGTACTTTCGTTGCGCTGATCACTTGTTCATCAATTTTCTTACGGTCAATAATTTTCAACTCTAGTTGGTTTCCAAAAACTTCCAACATTGCTTGATTGTATACCTCTGTCACTTCAGACAACGGTTCATCTCCCACAAAACGGATAGCAACATCCAGAAGTGGTGCTACTTTATCTCTAAAAAGAGTCGCATCTAACTGTGCTTGCACGCGAGCAATGTCTAATTCGGCTTGCTCTTTTAAGAAATAAGAAGGAAACGTTGCGCTCGATATCAAATAATCCTTCGTTGATAGTACAACGACATTGTTTAAATGGGCGGTTCCTTGCTTTACAAGTTCTAAACGTGTTGCATGATCAAATAGTGACGCTTCTTCACTCAACACAAATACATAAACCACTGGACTTTCTTTAGCCGCAGTCTCAACCAGGTACAAATGGCCATTAGTAAATGGATTGGCATTCATCACAATAGCACCATTTCCAATAGTCAAACGTTTTTTCTGAAGTAATTCTTCGCGATAACGACTGAAATCAGGTAATCCAAATTCCATAAAACTCACTTGTTTGGTTTCTATAATCAATTTAAAACCTACACTTTCAAAAAAAGAGCTCGTTTCAGGTTTAGTATAAACAAAATAATGTAAGATTCCCTCTTCAGCAAAGTATTCTTGCATTTTTTTCAAAAGTTCACTCAATAAATTGTTGTTTTGATACGCTAAATCAATTGCCACACATTTAATAATATTTTGATACGCACTGGCTGTCGCAATTAATTGCTGTCCTTTGAAAATACCAATTGTATAATCAACTAAGTGATCCGCTGCCAACTGATTTATTTCTAATAAGTGTTGCCACTTTATGTTCATAGTGGCATCTCGATCTAGCCAAAGGCGCTTCGTTTCCATATGAACACTTCCAATCTAATTTTATGGAAAAAATTTCAATAATAACTTACTCACTAAAAATAACATAAATAATACTAGAAATACGCCACCCATACCAAAAATCATCAATTCGAAGGCGATTTTTAACGCTTCTGTATCAACGTTCATTATATAATCCTCCTTTTCACTTTATGAGAAGAATGCTAGTAATAATCCACCAGCAATTACTGAAGCAATTTGTCCTGAAACATTTGCTCCTACAGCATACATTAAAACAAAATTTTGTGGATCTTCCTCAGTTGCCATTTTTTGAATGACACGGCTAGACATTGGGAAAGCTGAAATCCCCGCTGCTCCAATCATCGGATTAATTTTTTCTTTTCTAAATAAATTTAATAATTTAGCAAACAAAACACCACCGATTGAATCCATAATAAAAGCGACTAGACCAAAAGCAATAATCATTAACGTTTGTAAATTTAAAAACTCTGTCGCTTGCATTTTAAATGAGATGGTTAAACCTAATAGAATACTGACAATATTTACTAACTCATTTTGAGCTGTTAATGATAAACGATCTAACACCCCACACTCACGTAATAAATTACCAAACATCAAGAAGCCAACTAATGGTAATGAAATAGGTGCGATGAAACCTGCCACAACCGTAATGATAATAGGGAATAGAATTTTTGTGGTTTGTGAAACATTTTCTGCTTTATAGTGCATTCTAATCTGGCGTTCTTTTTTCGTCGTAACAGCTTTAATTGCAATTGGTTGAATAATTGGAACTAACGCCATATATGAATAAGCTGCAACGGTAATTGGCCCTAATAAATCTTCTGCCAACGTATTAGCTACAAAAATTGCTGTTGGTCCATCAGCTGCTCCAATAATGCCAATCGAGGCTGCTTCACGAATGTCAAACCCACATAACACTGCTACTACAACAACAAAGAAAATACCAAACTGAGCGGCTGCTCCAAATAAGAGCATAAATGGATTTTGTAATAACGGTCCAAAATCAATCATCGCACCGATACCAATAAAAATTAACAACGGGAATAATTCCGTTCCAATTCCGGCTTTAAATAATATTTCAAAAACACCTTCTTGCTGGACGCCTCCCAAAGTTTGAGTTAAAACGCCTGTTCCAGGAAAGTTAACTAAAATTGTTCCTAATCCCATAGGAACTAATAAAGTTGGTTCGTATTCTTTCTTGATTCCTAAATACATTAAGATGCTACCAATCAGCATCATGATAATCTGTCCCATCGTAATCGATGTAATACCTTCAATTAACGTTTCCAATTTGTCTCTTCCTCCTTGTCCCTATTTAACTGTAATTAGTGGTTCACCCGCATTAACATTTTGCCCTTGATTAACAAAAATATCAGTAATCACACCATCTTGTCTTGCAACGACTTCATTTTCCATCTTCATTGCTTCTAATATTAACAACGGTTGATTTTCTTTTACTTGATTTCCTACCTTAACTAGAATTTTTAAGATTGCACCTGGCATCGGAGAAACCATCGCATCACTCGTGTCTCCTGTAGTTGTAGGCGGGCTATCTACAACAGCCACTTCAGGAACTGATTGAGTTGGTGCTACTTCTAAAGTTACTGGTGAGGCCACTGTAGATGGTGCTGCTACTCCACCAATTTCTTCCATTTCAACCATGTATTCTTTACCATCAATTTTGATTTTGAATTTTCTTAACATCTTCATTCTCCTATTTTTGTATTTTTTGTTTAATTGATTTTACAACAAATTGTTTTTCTGGCTCTGCGCCCGTCGCTATGGCTGTAGCGATTAACGTAACTAATTCGATTTCAGGATTCAACTGTTTGATATTTTTAATCTTAAAATGACTTTCAAGACAATCTCCCGCTGCAAGAACACTACTTACCAGCGAAACATGCATCAATTCAGACACATCCGTAACTTCTGTATACTTAGGAACCACTTCCCATGATTCTTTTTCTTGCTCGCTATCAACTGAGCTCGTTGTCGCAACGTCCTCTGTTTCTTTCCTAAATAACCGTTTTAAAAAGGACATCTAATCTCCACCTCCTACTCATTTCCAAACGGATCTCACCACTAATTATAGTGAAAACGCCATCAAAAGTAAGATGAAAAAAGTTTTTAAATTGTTCTTTTGAAATAACAAACATTGATCATCCTAAAAAATATATGTTTTGTTTTTTTATTGTTTTTTAGTTTCAGTAACCATTGTTTATTTAAAATTATTTGATTACACTTACCGTATTAAAATAATAATTTAGGAGGAAAAACATGTTGCTTACGATTTTGTCTTACTTAATGATCATTTTTTTCATGTTTGTTATCATGAAAAAGAAAATGTCACCGTTTACATCTCTAGTTCTCATTCCTTTAATTTTCGCAATCATCGCTATGGCTACGAAAGTATCAAATAAAGGAAGCCTTGGGGATTTTGTATTAGAAGGGATTAAAACAACCTCTAATACAGGGATTATGTTACTATTTGCAATTTTATATTTCTCTATTATGTTAGATGCCGGATTGTTTGATCCAATCACTAATAAAATGATTCAATTAGCTAAAGGGGATCCCTTAAAAGTATTAATAGCCACAGCTATTGTAGCCGCCGCTGTTTCATTGAATGGAGATGGCACTACCACAACCTTAATTTGCTGTTCTGCGTTTATTCCTATTTACAAAAAATTGGACATGAAATTAATGAATCTAGGTGTAATAGTCATTCTACAAAACACGATTATGAATTTATTACCTTGGGGTGGACCAACCGCTCGTGCAATGAGTGTTTTAAAAGTTGGAGCAGAAATTTTAGGCTATTTAATTCCTGGCATGATTATTGCAGTTTTATATGTTACCTTTATTGTCGCACCAATCATGGGAAGAAAAGAACGTGCTCGCCTCGGAATTAAAACGCTTTCTGACTCAGAACTCCAAGAAATGTCAGCGATTACAGACGAGAAAATACTAGCTCTTAGACGACCTGAAAAATGGTGGTTCAATGTTGTTTTAACACTTTTACTGATTGGATTATTAATTACTGATTCATTCTATAGCCTAGGTCTACCACCTTTATTCTTATTCTTAATTGGAACAGTATTGGCCTTAATGGTTAACTATCCTAACTTAAAAGATCAATCAGCTCGTATCGGTGCAAATGGTGGGGATGCTGTTCAAGTAGTAATTTTAGTTTTTGCAGCTGGCGTCTTTATGGGACTTTTCCAAGGAACTGGTATGGCTGATGCATTAGCACAAAGCTTTACAAAAATCATCCCAGAACAATTGGCTGGTTTCTGGGGATTAATTATCGCTTTAATCTCCGCACCTGGAACGTTCTTCATTTCAAACGATGGTTTCTATTTTGGTGTGTTACCAGTTTTAGCTGAAGCTGGCCGTTCATACGGATTTACCGATATGCAAATGGCACTAGCATCTTTAATGGGACAAGCTTTCCATTTATTAAGTCCATTGGTTGCTTTTATTTACTTACTATTACGTTTAACAGGTTTAGATATGGGACAGTGGCAAAAAGAATCTGCTAAATGGGCCTTGGGCATCTTCGTTATCTTTGTAGTAACGATTATCTTAACTGGACATATGCCACTTTACCTCCCACAATAATCTCAACTTTGATTATTTAGTCAATTAACTCCTGAACGTAAGATTAATATTCTTACCTTTAGGAGTTTTTATGCTTAAAAATATAAGAAACAACTTACTATTGTATAAACGAGGTTTTTATGAAAAAATATATTAAAAGACTAAAGGAGCATTAGATATGAACGAACTAATTGATGTTGTCAATCGCCATCTTGATTTTTCAGAAAGCGCCCCTCTTAAAACCATCGTATACCACGCATTTAGAAAAACTATTATTCTAGGTCAAATCCCCGCAGGCAGTCGTATTAACGAAAAAGAATTTTCTGCTCAACTAAACATTAGCCGTACGCCAATTCGCTATGCATTAGAAAAACTTGCTGATGAAGGACTTGTTGTTCGAATTAAAGGTGTCGGTATCATCGTTAAAGGGATTTCAATCAAGGATGCTTATGAAATTTATGACATTCGTAAAGCCCTAGATGTCTTAGCTACTATTACTGCCGCTAAACTAATGACCCCTACAGATTTTAAAAATCTAAAGGCACTGTTAGATGAAACGGAACGACTTAATAATGAAAATGATATTCCTGCTGTTCTAGAAAAATTTACAGAATTCAATGAATTTATTTTAAGAAAAAGCCAGATGCTACGTTTAGAATCGATTGTTTTAAAGTTACGTGAATACCTTATGTATTTTAGAGATATATCTATTAGCGATAAGCCTCGAAGAGATAAAGCACTTTATGAGCACTTTCTTATCTATAAAGGGATGCTGAATCAAGACGAAGAACAAATTCGTTTGATTATTGAAGAACATTTGGACTACTCGTTGCATTTTATTATCAAAGAAATGGAAGGTGTTTTATATTCTAAATAAGATTGCTAATTTAGCCACAGAAGCCTTAATTATAGAAGCAACCCTTACCCCAAAACCAGGTCTAGTTGATACCGCTAATTCTGGTGCTCATGATGATATGGACTTCTTTCTATTTATTAAAAGCGCTCTTTCTCTAGAAAAATATTTTAATCAATACTTAACAGAAGGCTATTATCATAAAGGAAGCCCCACAGAATTATTTAAAAAAATCCGCATTATAGGAATAGAAGCTGAAAAAGATATGTTTGCCACCACAGAACAAGTCAACACCCACAAAGGGGCAAATTTTTCGTTGGCTTTGTTACTATCTTCCATGGGTTACCACTTAAAAAATGGTTTACCCGAAGATTATCCACTTTTTTTAGGCTTAGTTTTTAACTATATTAAAAAAATGACAACCGACTTAAGTCAGCAAGACTTTGAGACCCTCGAAACAAAAAAAGAACTTACTCATGGTGAAAAACTCTATCTTAAACATGGTATCAAAGGAATTCGAGGAGAAGCTGAAGCTGGATTTCCTACCTTAAACAACGTCCTATCGCATCATCAAATACTCTCTCAAAACAAGAATAAAAAAAAACATTATCTCTTAGCATTACTCTATATTATGAGCATTTTGGAAGACTCTAACATTATAAATCGTGGAGGACATGCAGCGTTGAAAATGGTGCAACATAGAGCACACAGTATGTTTGAACGCTACTTGTCAAACGATTCTGAAGATGCTTTTATCGAAGAAATTTTACGATTCGATAATCAATTAATCACCCAACACTTAAGTTCTGGAGGCGCCGCCGATATCTTAGGCTTATACATTTTTATTGAAGAAGTTAGAACTTTTTCTCGTAATCATTTTAATATTTCTAATAAATAAAAAACTGCTCAAGACGTATATAAGTACGACTCGAGCAGTTTTTTCTTATTTAATATAAATTTTCGGCCCACGACGCATATTTTTGCGCGTGTTTTTTGGTTCTTGCATCTCTTTTGAGCGACCGCCGCCTTGTTTTTTCTTAATTAATTCTAACATTTTATCTTTTGAACTCATGCTGATTTAAACTCCTTTATTTTCCAATTACAGACAATTGACGTTTAATTAGTCGACCACTTATTTTAACACAATCAAGACGTTTGTCTATCATCTCAAGTAAAAAGCTTAAATCCATAGGAACAAGTAAACGATGATAACCACTAAATAGGATAAAATCGAATAAATTAAACTCGATGTGGCAAAGACTTCATCTGCTCCGTAAGCTCTAGCTAACATGGCCATTGAATTTTGAACTGGCATGGCTGATTGCAGCATGAAGACCTTTAACATCAATACTGGTACCGGAATAATAAAGGATAACAAATAAACAACTAATGGTGATACAAGATAACGACCCAATAAGACTCCCGCCACCTCATGATTAAATTTAATGCTTTTCCAACCTGTTTGATAAACAATCATTCCAATGATAAAAAGTGATAATGGCGTCGTTAGCCCGCCCATATAGCGGCTAAAGTCAAGTAATGGTTTAATTTTTGGCAACTCTAACAACATCCATAATAAGCCGATAAAAAAACCAACTAGTGCTGGATTTAATAACTTTCGAACAAGATCACGCCAATCAAACTTCCACGTCATACTCGCCCCTTCTCGGTCACTCGCAATCAAACTAATACCCACAGTAAAAAAGAACGACGTGTTGCACATATAGTACAGCAAAGCATACGGGATTGCGTGTTCCCCAAAGACTGCCGTTGTAATTGGCAATCCCATAAAAATCGTGTTCGACGCGGTAAACATAGTCTGGAATACACCTCTACGATTGGTACTGACTTTAAATAAAGAACAAAAAACTTTTGATAAAATAAATGTCACGACAATCGACACCGCTGGTAAGACAATCCCCGTCGCTAAAGTTAAAAATTCATCATGCTCGAATTTTTCAATCATATTCAAATACATGTTTAACGGTAACGCAATGTTTAAAACCAATTTAGAAAATGCATCAATCATCTTGTTATTAAACCACTTTTTTGCAGATAAAATGTATCCAATTATAATCATGGCAAATATAACCAAAATATTTAAATAAGTCGCTACCAAAATTAACCCTCCATTTTAATAAACTTACTTCCCCCACTTTAACACATAAAACACCAATTGAGTCATGAAATTCCCATTTTATTCGAAACACCGTTATATTCAACTTAATTGCATTTTTATCCTTTATATCCAATAATATTGAATATTTATGAACTTTTATATTGAATTATACAAAACGTGGTGGTATGATAGGTCCAATCTATCAACAAAGGGAAGATGAGGAGTGTTTAGGATGAAAGAAAAAATAATTTTAGCTTATTCAGGTGGTTTAGATACATCTGTTGCGATTAAATGGTTATCAAAAGATTATGACGTCGTCGCGTGCTGTTTAGATATTGGGGAAGGAAAAGATACAGCATTCATTAAAGATAAGGCATTAAAGGTTGGCGCGATAGCCTCTTATGCTATCGATGCAAAAGAAGAATTTGCGCATGAATATGCACTAATTGCCTTACAAGGTCATACTTATTATGAGCAGTCATATCCATTAGTCTCCGCCTTATCACGCCCGCTAATTGCAAAAAAATTAGTCGAGTTAGCCAAACAAGAAGGTGCCACAACAATTGCGCACGGTTGTACCGGAAAAGGAAATGACCAAGTTCGTTTTGAAGTAGCGATTAACACTCTCGCTCCTGAATTAAAAGTGGTCGCACCTGTTAGAGAGTGGCAATGGTCACGTGAAGAAGAAATTGCGTACGCACAAGAACACAATATTCCCATTCCAGCCAATTTAGACTCTCCTTATTCGATTGACCAAAACTTATGGGGACGTGCGTGTGAATGTGGCGTCTTAGAAGATCCTTGGGCGACACCACCAACCGGTGCTTACGAATTAACGGCTGAATTAGAAGAGACACCTGATCAAGCCGATATTATCGAAATCACGTTTAAAGAAGGTGTACCTGTTGCACTTGATGGTCAACCCTTACCACTTAGTCAGTTGATTTTAACGTTAAACGATTTGGCTGGTAAACATGGAATCGGTCGTATTGACCATGTCGAAAATCGTTTAGTGGGCATTAAATCACGTGAAGTCTACGAATGTCCTGGTGCAATAACTTTAATGTTGGCGCATAAGGAACTGGAAGATTTAACTTTCGTGCGTGAATTAGCTCATTTCAAACCAATGATTGAACAAAAATTAAGCCAAATTATTTATGACGGGTTATGGTTTAATCCACTGACTGAGGCGTTAATTGCTTTTCTTAAATCAACGCAAATATATGTAAATGGGGTAATTCGCGTGAAGTTATTCAAAGGTAACGTCATCGTTGAAGGACGTAAATCGACGAATAGCTTATACAATGAAAACTTGGCGACCTATACATCGGCTGATACCTTTGATCAACAGGCTGCCATTGGCTTTATCAAATTGTGGGGCTTACCCTCAAAAGTGCACGCTGAAGTTCAACAACAAATCAATTAATCTACTAGTACCTACAACGAGAACCTTTTAAGGGGGAACAGACGATGACAAAATTATGGGGTGGCCGTTTTGACGGCAAAAACGAAGCCTGGATTGACGCTTTTGGTGCATCCATCAGCTTCGATCAGGCCTTAGCTAAACAAGATATTTTAGGAAGTTTAGCCCACGTGAAAATGTTGGGTGAAACAGGCATTTTAACACCTGAAGAAAGTACTCTGATTAGTAACGGCCTAACGAATTTACAAAAAAAACTGGCCAATAACGAATTAACGTTCACCATTGAAAATGAGGATATCCATCTTAATATCGAAAAAATGTTACATGACGAAATCGGACCAATCGCTGGCAAACTTCACACTGCCCGTAGCCGTAACGACCAAGTCGCCACCGATATGCATTTATACCTCAAAGAAGAAGTCAGCGCGATTATCGAAAAAATCAAGCACTTCCGTTCGGTGTTAGTTGCTAAAGCCGAAGAACATATCGAAACTTTAGTACCTGGCTATACCCATTTACAACATGCCCAACCGATTTCATTCGGGCATCACTTAATGGCCTACTATCACATGTTGACGCGTGATTATGAACGCTTCAATGAAAGTTTAAAACGTATTGATCTCTCACCACTAGGCAGTGCGGCGCTAGCCGGGACCACTTTCCCTATCGACAGAGAATTAACTGCTAATGAATTAGGCTTTAGTGGAATTTATGCGAACAGTTTAGATGCGGTAAGTGATCGTGATTTTATTTTAGAATTTTTAAGCAATAGTTCGCTACTTATGATGCATCTCTCACGTTTTTGCGAAGAGTTAATATTGTGGTGTAGTTATGAGTATCAATTTGTCGAATTGACCGATACTTTTTCAACTGGCAGCTCAATTATGCCTCAGAAAAAAAATCCCGACATGGCCGAATTAATCCGTGGAAAAACAGGACGCGTCTATGGTAATTTATTCGGCTTGTTGACGATTATGAAAGGTTTACCTCTAGCATACAATAAAGATCTTCAAGAAGATAAAGAAGGCATGTTTGATACTGTGGCAACAGTCAGCGCTAGCCTTGAAATTATGGCCGGTATGATTGACACAATGACGGTTAAAAACGATAACATGCAAGCATCGACCCAAAAAGACTTTTCAAACGCGACTGAATTAGCAGACTACCTAGCAAATAAAGGGCTACCTTTCCGCCAAGCTCATGAAATAGTTGGTAAGTTAGTCTTACAATGCACACAAAATGGCAACTATCTCCAAGATATTCCTTTGAGCGACTATCAAGCCGTTTCACCGTTAATTGAAGCCGATATTTATGAGGTACTTGATGCGCGCCAAGCAGTGATACGCCGAAATTCAGCAGGCGGCACTAGTTTCGAACAAGTTAGATTACAAATTACACAAGCTAAGCAATCACTGTAACAGCAATACGCCAATCCATATACGAGCATCACTATCCTGGCAAACATTATCAGATAGCACGATTACTTTGTAATTTTCGCGCTATCTGATTTATTTTTGTGATGTAGCGCTTGTTTAAGCTAATACTGAATCAGGTTTTGTGTTATGATTATATAATGATTACGGTTACTTAGGAGGCGTCATGAAACAAGAAACATTGCACTTTTATCAATCACTGACTAAATTTCTAGGCAAAGCACTCGGCGAAAATTTTGAAGTTATTCTGCATGTTTTAGAAAAGGATAACTATCATATTGCTGCTATTGAAAATAATCATATTAGCGGACGAACGTTGAATTCTCCTGTTACTGGTTTTGCGTTAGAACTTATCCAGTCTAACCATCATCTAACCCAAGAATTCATTGTGAACTACAAATCTCAAACAATTAACGGGCATGAGTTACGTGGTGCAACGTTCTTTATTAAAGGATCAAACAACCAATTAGAAGGATTACTCTGTATTAATCAGGATGTTAGTAAATATGAACAACTTGCGACAAATATTTTATCGCTTGTCGGATTAACACAGACTAGCCCGGTACACTTCAACGAAGAACAGCCGCTGGACACTGTTGAAGTATTAGAGGAATCGCTAGAAGATATCATTAAAACAACGATTAGTTGGGAGCTTATCCATCCTACTCATCCCTTAAACAAAGAACAAAAACTAACCATTATCCGTGACCTCAATGATAAAGGTGTTTTCCAAGTCAAAGGTGCGGTCGCTAGAGTCGCCGAAATTTTCCATATTTCCGAACCGAGTATTTATCGCTATTTAAAAATCGTCAACCACAAGTAAACAAGCAGTTTAGCACGAGATAATGTGCTAAACTGCTTGTTTATTTGACTTATTTATTATTCCTCAACTGGCTTCACTTCGCGATTAAAGGCGTCTTTATCAAACGTCCCTTCCCACTTATCAACCATAATCGCTGATACCATTGAACCAGCAACGTTTAACATCGTACGACCCATGTCAACAATCGGATCAATCCCGAAGATAGCTCCGATACTTGCAATCGTGTGACCGTAACCTAAACCGTTTAAAGTAACGGTCGCTGCTACAGTTGCCGTTCCGGGAACACCGGCAATCCCGATTGATCCAACTGTTACAACCAAAACAACTAATACGAAGAATGAGAAGTTCATTTCAGTCCCAACTGCTGACGCAATTAACGTTCCTAGCATCGCTGGGAAAACACCGGCACAGCCATTCATCCCAACAGCAGTTCCTAAAGTTGCCACAAAGTTAGTTGTTTCACCTGATACACCCATGTCACGCTCTAATGTTGTGATAGTGTATGGTAATGTCCCAACACTTGAACGAGATGAGAAGGCAAATAACAGAGTAGTGAACGCTTTTTTATAGAAAATAAATGGATTGACACCCATCGCCATTAAAATCACCATGTAGACCAATAACATGATAAACACACCTGTGTATAACGCTGCGATGAAACCAAGCATCCCAGTAATCGCTTGAATACCATTTGAAATGATGGTGTTACTTACTAACGCAACGACACCGTAAGGCATTAATTTGATAACGTTAGTTAAAACTGAGTTCACGGTTACTTTTAATGAATCTAATAATGTCACAAATGGCGCGACTTGTTCTGGTTTCTTCACTTGTAAGAAACGAATCGCTACTGCAAACATCGCCGCAATAATTACGACTGATACAATACTTCCATTGTCACTCATCACACTAAAAATATTATTAGGAATTAAATTTAAGAAAAATTCTGGGAAACTTTGAGACGCGATATTCGCCATTGATTCAACTTTTTGTTCGGTTAAATCAGCCGCAAAATCAGCGCCATTCAATCCGTATAATTTAACTACCAAAATACCTACAATAGCCGAAATAGCCGTCGTACCTAAAAGCGTTGCAAATGTTTTACCCGTTAAATGTTTAATACGTTCCCCTTTAACGTCAATGACTACTTTGATAATTGATAAAAATACCACTGGAATTGCAAGTAATTGTACTAATTTAAGGAAACCACTTCCTAGTAAGCCATACCAAACTGAAATTTCACCACGTGCGTAATCAACATAAATACTATTATTGCTTCCTATTAAATCAATTATTACACCAATTGCTAAACCGATTACTAACGCGATGATCATTCGTTTCGAGAAATTAACTTTTTTCTCTTTCATAACTTTCAAACTATATAGGGCAATGACTAATAAGACAATCGCTCCTATCGTGAAAAAGTTACTCATTTTTAAAAACTGGGTAAAAAACGGTACATCAATCATCCTTCCATCTCCTCTTTAGTTGTTTTATTTTGCTGTATTGGCTGCCACGTTAATGGCTTCCCAAGTTGAAGCAAACGGTGGTGCGTACGCATAATCAATAAAACCTAACTCTTTGGTCGTCAAACCTGCATGAACGGCTGTCGCTAAACCTGTTAAACGTAAGACCGTTTCATTTTTACCAAACAGCTGTGCGCCATATAACACATAACTGTTAGCATCGTAGACTAATTTAATCGTAATTTTCTCTTGAACCGTATAATAATTCGAATGGTTGTTGGTTTCAATACAGGTCGTTTTGATATCTAACCCTAAACCACGTGCTTGTTTTTCGGTTAAACCAGTACTTGCTGCTTCATAAGCGCCAGCTTTAATGGCACTACTGCCTAACGCTCCGATATAAGCCATACGTTCTTCAGAATTAGAGGCAATATTAGTTCCTACAATACGCCCCATTTTATTAGCAACAGTTGCGAGTGGAATATACATTGTGCCAGCTAAACGATGATGAATCGTCGCACAATCACCCGCCGCATAAACGTCTGGGATAGAGGTTTCACCGTACTCATCAATCACAATCGCACCATTAGCGAGCATCTCCAATTGACCTGATAAAAAGCCAGTATTCGGTCTGAAACCAACTGCCACAATCACTACATCAGCTGGGTATTCACCTTTGTCCGTCTTAACTAATGTCACCTTACCATCAGCTGTGACAAACTCTTGTGCACGTTCTTGTGTCTTAATGATAACGCCTTCTTCACTCACTGCTTCCATAATTTTATTGGAGAATTCTGGATCAAACGGCCCTCCCATAATGACATTATCGGCTTCAATAACCGTTACTTTTTTACCTTGTATCGCTAACTGATCGGCTACTTCAATACCGATGAATCCACCACCGATAACCACGATGTTTTGATAATCAGCTAAATCTGCTTTCAACGTCATCACACGTTCTGGTTTTGTAATAGTGTAAACGTTTGATGATTCGATGCCCGGAATCGGTGGCACAATCGGTGTTGCACCGGTTGCTAACATTAGCCGATCGTATGTTTTAACCAAGGTCTCATTCGTTGTTAAATTTGTTATTGTTAACTTTTTGCTCTCAAAATCAACGGCAGTCACTTCATGCGCCAATAATAAATTAATGCCTGACGCACGCATTTGTTCCGGTGTGCGCGCAAACATTTCTTGCTCATCTTCAAACTGATTACCTAAATAATAAGGTAAACCACAGGCACCAAATGAAACGTAATTTTCTTTTTCAATAACCGTTACGGTCGCATCTTTGTTGGTGCGAGCAGCCTTAGCTGCCGCACTCATACCTGCCGCGATCCCTCCAATTACAATAATTTCCATTCATCAATCCCCTTTATTTTTTCACAACAAATTCAATTTCTACTAACGCACCTTTAGGCAGCGCTGCTACTTGGAACGCTGATCTAGCGGGATATTCATTCGTGAAATACGAGCCGTAAACTTCGTTAAACGAAACAAACCCACTTAAATCACTCAAGAAGCAAGTTGTTTTTACAATTTGATCAAAATTAGCCCCCACTTCATTTAAAATTAATTGAATATTCTCCATAACCTGTTTGGTTTGTCCTTTAATATCTGTTGCTTCAATTTCACCTGTTACCCCATTAACTGGTAATTGACCTGATACAAAAATTAAATCTCCCACTTCACGATAAGTTGCGTATGGTCCAATTGCTGCTGGTATTTTTGACATAATAATCTCCTCATTCGATTAGTTATTATCATGATAAAATTTTATGATGATTGTTCTTTCACTAAAAATTTAGCATATCAAAAAACGTACGTCAACAAACTTATAAGAAACAGAAAACGTTTTAAACGTTATATTATAGTTTATGTTCATTTTTTCACTAACTTTCATCTAATTTTAATTTTTGATAAATTATGATAATTTTTTATCAACTTTTAGTTGACTTTCTTTTTTTCCACATGGTACGTTTATACAGTAAGATATAGTTAACGAATATTTATTAAACAAACTAACGATTCGGAGGAAGTTTTCATGCAAATCAATACGAAATTATTGCACGGCTATCCTGTCATCGATTCAGTGACCGGTGCCTCATCTATTCCTAAGTATCAAGCTTCAACTTTTCATCAAACTGACGTCTTTAATCATACAGGGTATAGCTACACACGGTTTGCTAACCCAACGGTCGACGCAGCGGAAGAATGTATCAAATCTTTGGAGAACGCACATTACGGATTAGCTTTTTCATCAGGTATGGCAGCGATTAATGCTGTATTATTTTTACTTTCTAACGGCGATCACTTAGTATTAGGGAAAAACATCTATGGCGGAACATTCCAAACAGTCACAGAATTTTTAGAACGTTTTGGCGTAAGTTATACGTTTGTTGACGAAGCTGATATTCATGCTTGGGAAACAGCTATCCAACCGAATACAAAAATGTTTTATTTAGAGTCACCTTCTAATCCATTATTAACGATTACAGATATCAGCAGCGTTTGCGCGATTGCCAAAAAGCACGACATTATAACCGCTTGCGACAACACATTTATGACACCGCTATCACAACAACCACTTGCTTTAGGAGCGGATATTAGTATCAACAGCGCCACTAAATTTATTAATGGCCACAGTGATGTCGTAGCTGGACTATTGGCTACAAATTCTGAAAACTTATATCAAACATTGAAGGTTCACCAAAAAGTACTTGGAGGGATTCTAGGAGTTGAAGACGCGTGGTTATTATTACGAGGCGTTAAAACGATGGGATTGCGTATGCAACAGTCGGTTAAAAACGCTCAAGCGATTGCTGAATTTTTAGAATCAAAAACATCCGTTACCAAGGTCTATTACCCTGGACTAAGTTCACACCCACATCATGAGATTCATATGAAACAAGCAACAGATGGTGGGGCCGTTCTATCCTTCGAATTAGAAACAGTGGCGCAAATTGAAAAACTCTTTAATAACTGTCATGTCCCAATTGTCGCGGTCAGCCTAGGGGGCGTGGAATCAATTTTATCATACCCATGGAACATGTCACATGCTTGCATGCCCGAAGAAGAACGCCTAAAAATGGGCGTAACACCAACGCTAGTTCGCTTGTCATGCGGGATTGAAGATTTGGAAGATTTACTGGCGGATTTAGAAGCGTGCATTGATTAATATCAACATTCATATAGTAAAAACCGACTGCCTAAACAGTCGGTTTTTCTTTGTCAATTAGTTCACTACACGATTCCCTTCAGCTGATTCAAAAATTTCTTCAATCAACTGTAAGACGTTTCTAACTTCTTGATTTTTAACGACTGGTTCGTTCAAGCCGTTAATAACTTGATAGACGTTCTCGTAAAATTCTGGGAATTCGGCAATGCCTTCTGGTAATGCTAAAGGTTCAATCATTTCTTCAGATGGTGGGGCCATTGTTTTAGTTAAGCCTTGGCCAGCTTGGATTGGTGTTGGCTCGACTTTTTCATCGGTCACAACTTGTTTGATAACTTGGCCACTTAAATCCCAATCTTGAATTAAGGCTGTTCCTTGTGTGCCTTTAACGTACCAACGTGGTAACTTCATAAAGTTGCTAGTGCCGACTTCGATTTGAGCGCGTAAACCATTTTCGAAGGTAATAAAGCTGACAAAGCCATCGTCGACGGGATCGCCTAAGACGTAGCTTAAATCGGCATAGACTGATTTAACGGGGCTATCTACTAAGAAAAGTAGTTGATCTAGTAAATGCACACCCCAGTCTAAGACCATGCCACCACCGTATTCTGGTAGATGGCGCCAGTCACCAGGAATACCATTGGCACCGTGAACGCGTGATTCAAGTTGGAATAGCTCCCCAATTATTTGGTTTTGATACAATTCACGAATCATTAAGAAGTCACGGTCCCAACGTCGGTTTTGGTGGACCATTAACGTTTGTCCTGTTTCGTCCGCTACTTCTACCATTTCATCAAAATCAGCGACACTCATCGTCACAGGTTTCTCACAAACCACATGTTTCCCCGCATGTAAGGCTTGAATGACTAAGTCTTTATGGACGTCATTAGGCGTTGCCACTAAGATTGCGTCAACTTGTTCGTCTGCTAAAACAGCTTCATAACTTTCAAAAACGTTAAAACCTTCCTCTGTTGCTTGTTGATTTTTAGCGCCGTCAATATCATAAACACCGTATGTTTCAACAAATTCGTTTTTGCCAATTAAATCGCGTGCATGGTAACTGCCCATGCCCCCAAAACCGATAACAACAAATTTTATTTTTTTCATCGTTAGTTCCTCCTTAAGCCCACCACATCTCAGTTGGTTGATCATGAATCATAATTGATTGTAGGTTCGTCACCGCACGTTGGAACCCTTCATCAATCGACATTAATGGATCCTCGTGTTCAATACTCAAGACATAGTCGTAGCCGTATAAACGCAGAGCGCTAATAATGTCTGACCACTCCTGCATACTATGACCACAGCCCACTGAACGGAAGGTCCAAGCGCGTGTTTGGACATTGCCATAAGGTTGCATATCCGTTAAGCCGTACATGTTAATGTTGTCTTGGTCTAAGTAAGTATCTTTCGCGTGGAAATGATGAATCCCGCCAGCTTTACCTAAAATTTTAATCGCACCAACTGGGTCAATTCCTTGCCACCATAAGTGACTTGGATCTAAATTACAACCGATGGCTTCACCAGTTGCTTCACGTAATTTCAACATCGTATAAGGCGTGTGGCATAAGAAACCACCGTGTAATTCAATCCCGATCTTAACACCCATCTCAGTCGCGTAATCATTAATTCCTTTCCAATAAGGAATTAAACGTTGCTCCCATTGGAAGTTATAGTTATCGCCGTATTCAGTCGGCCATGGTAAAACCGGCCAGTTAACCGCCGTATCCGTTTCGTTAGCACCCGAAATACCTGAGAACGTATTAACGACTGGGACACCCATTAACGACGCCAATTTAATCGCGTTTCTTAACGTTTCATCAGCTTCTTTAGCGACCACTGGATTAGGATCAATCGGATTATTATGACAACTAAAGGCACTAATCGTTAAACCTTTTTCAGCTAATTTAGTTAAATAAATCGCGCGCGCTTCTTCACTGGCTAGTAATGTTTCAACGTCACAGTGGGCATTTCCTGGGTTTCCCCCAACGCCGATTTCAACTGCCGTTAAGCCTGATTCCGCAACTTTTTCAATCATTTCTTCAAAACTTAATTGATTAAAAACTGGTGTAAAGACGCCTAATTTCATTATGCTTCCCCCTTTGAAATTTGTTCTAACGGTTGATGATAGCCATATTTTGGATACGCGTTAGTTGTTGGACGACACCATTTCACCGCATTTTGAATCACACGTTGCACTTGTTCATTGTAGTAAGAAGGATACGTTTCATGACCTGGTTGGAAGTAAAAAACCTTCCCGTTGCCGCGTCTAAACGTACAACCGCCTCTAAAGACTTCGCCCCCTTGATACCAATTCACAAACAACAACTCATCTGGCGCTGGAATATCAAAGTGCTCGCCGTACATTTCTTCTTTTTCTAAATAAATAAATTCACCTACGCCCTCAGTGATCGGGTGGCTAGGGTTTACATTCCACATGCGACACACTTCATCGGCTTCACGCCATTTTAAATCGCAAGATGTCCCCATTAGTTTCATGAAAATTTTCGACATGTGTCCTGAATGTAAAACGATTAAGCCCATTCCTTCTAAAACGCGCTGATGAACACGATTAACAATCTCATCTTGAACTTCGCCGTGCGCAATATGTCCCCACCACACTAAGACATCAGTTGAGGCTAATACTTCTTCGGTTAAACCATGTTCTGGCTCGTCCAAGGTCGCAGTTGTTACCTCAAATTCTTCTTGTAAAAATGATTTTAACTGACCGTGAATTCCTTCAGGATAAACGGCTCTTACTTGTTCACTTTGTTTTTCGTGTCGGTATTCATTCCAAACGGTAACTTTAATCATGACATTAACTCCTTCAATCGTTCAACATTAAGACGAGCACTTTCAAGTGGTGTGTGATTTTGGAACGCTTCTTGTTCGATAATCAACCATTCAATTGCGTATTCTTGCGCAAATGCGACATAGTCACTAATAGGTAACACGCCGTTACCAATTTCCGTACTTTCGCGCGCATCACCTGTGCCCATCAGTTCTTTAATATGTAATAATTCTACTCGCTCTTTATAAGTATTTAGCCAGTCTAAAACGTCCAGACCGCCATACGCAATCCAATAAGTGTCGACTTCAAATTTAATCGTTGGGACATGGTTTGCCATCTCAGCCAATACATTAAACGCTTCAAAATCCAACAATTCATGGGCATGATTGTGATAAATCAACGTCATATCACGCGCTGCTAACTTTTCTTGGAACATCGTTAATTCTTCAAAAGCTGCCAACCACTCATCGGTAGTTTCGTGTTGAAGCCATGGTACGACAATACGTTGATTGCCAATTGTTTTTTCATACGCCACCACGTCATCAAACGACTCTCTTAAACGTTCGATTGGAATATGCGAACCTGCTACTTCAAGCTTTAGCTCCTCTAATAACTCACGTAACGCTTCTGCGGGCATGTCATAATAACCGGCAAATTCAATTCCTTCGTAACCCATATCCGCTACTTCACACAATGTTTTCGCAAAATTTTCCACACACGCTTCTTTAACACTCCATAATTGCAAGGCCGTCTTCGTCATTTAGTTTTGCTCCTTTTCTTAGCGATTTAAGAAAACAGGTTCACCTGTTTTAGATGATAAGTACATAGCTTCTAAAATTTCTGTTACAACTAACGCTTGTTCTGGTTTCACGACTGGCTCCGTATCGTTAACGATTGCGTCAATCCATTGTTTGGATTCCAGATATTCTGGACTGCTGCTTGAACCGTCATAAAAATCAACACCACCAGTTTCTAATTCAATTTTTTGATCGTATAATAAGCTGTTTTTCTCACCGTTAATGTGTAAACCGTCCATCATATCAGCCCCTGCTTTTGTTCCACATAACGTTGTTTGAGCTTCACCAGCGTCGCGGACATTTAAGGCCCAACTTGCTTCCAAGGTAATCGTTGCGCCATTTTCCATTGTTACAAAACCAAACGCTGAATCTTCGACTGTGAATTTCTCAGGATCCCATGAACCCCAAGCGTTTGCCGCATTTTTTGTACTTGATAATTTATGGTAAGCATTGCCGACCACATATTTTGGTTTGTAATTATCCATCATCCATAACGTTAAATCTAAGGCATGTGTTCCGATATCAATTAACGGACCGCCACCTTGAGCTTCTTCATCTAAGAATACGCCCCATGTTGGTACGGCACGACGACGAATAGCTTTGGCTTTTCCTAAATAAATATCGCCTAATTCGCCTGCTTCACACACTTCATGTAAGTAACGAGAATCTGTACGGAAACGATTTTGATAACCGATTGTTAGTTTTTTGCCTGTTCTTTTTGAAGCTTCGACCATTTGGCGTGCTTCTTCGCTCGTTTTAGCCATCGGTTTTTCACACATAACATGTTTATCAGCTTCCATTGCCGCTACCGAGATTTCTGCGTGCGAACTATTCGGGGTACATACGTGAACCACCTCAATTGATGTATCCGCTAACATTTCACGGTAATCAGTATAGACTTTCGCATCGGCTATGCCATAATCCGCTTTTGCTTTAACTGCACGTTCTTCGATAATATCGCAAAAAGCAACCATCTCCACGTTTTCTACTTTTGCTAAACTTGGCATGTGTTTGCCATTCGCAATTCCTCCACAACCGATAATTCCAACTTTAACTGACATAATAAAAAATCCCTCCTGTTTTTTGTAAGTGTTTTCTTTATTAATAACACTATATAAAAAAACAAGAAAGATTTCTTCCCAATGGATAGTTTTTAATTCCCAGATATTGACTTTTGGTATTTTTTAGGCGAAATACCTACGTTATCTTTGAAGACATGATGAAAGGTTTTGACACTGTTAAAGCCTGATTTTTCAGAGATTTCAATCATCGAACTGTTTTCACTACTCAGCAATGCTTTAGCAATATTAATCCGATATTCCGTCAAAAATTCCGTAAAGGTGATACCCGTTTGTTTTTTAAAAAATCGTGAAAAATATTGTGAGTTAAAGCCAATGGTCTGCGCAATTTCTTCCAAACTAATTTTTTGATGATAGTTAGCTTCTAAATAAGAAAAAATTGTGTCCATTTTAGCGATTGTTTCTTTATCTTTTAATGAATTCAGTGTCATCACCGCACGACTTTTTTGCTGTTTATGAGGCAATTCTTTCAACATAATACGTAACAATTGATGTAAATCAAGAAGCAATTCGTATAAATTATTCTGATGAAATTGCTCGTAATTACTTAATAATCTATTTAACAATTCATGCATTGTTTGTGTTGTCCCATCTTGCCAATTTCGACTCCAATTTTCACGACTCGCAAAAATCTCTGTGATAGTCTCACCAAAATTTTGATCAAATAAAATACTACTAAATAACGACAAATCAAATTGATAAACTGCGCGTACACTTTCTGGAGAAGCTAAAAAGTAATGAGGCACACCGCTATCTAAAAAATAAATATCGCCTTCAGCCAAGGTTAGCAGCTGATCATCTACGCCAATTTTTACCGTACCTTTAATAACACGAATAAACTCCACCTCTTTATGCCAATGCGGATAAACAAAACTTTGACCGTTATCCAAAAAAGAGCGAAATGGAAAACGTACATCTAAATTAGGGATTTCAAAAAATGAACTTCTACTCATGGTTTCTCCTTAATTTTCATTTAATTTATGACTAATATTCACCATAATTAATTACACAATTATGAAGGTCACTTATGCCAAAACTCACCTTAACCGCTAATAAAATCGTTATAATTTGAGTTTAACATAAATGACCTTTATTATAAAAAAATCTTTAAAAAACGATCAGTATTTTTTCATCCAAGCAGCTACCCGTACATCAAAGCCCCCACCAAAATTATTATTACCTCCGCAATCAACGTACTGCCAAATACGGTAATAATGGTTTGCTTAAAGCCATTTTTGTGGGTTAAGCCTGTCAAACTTATAAACGTTAGAAACACACCACATTGGGGGACAATCGTTAAAATATTCGAGGCAACGGCAGCGACGCGGTGGATCATTTCTGGATGTACACCAGCGTCTAAATAGTACTGCGCAAAGTTAGGCATAACAATCCCTAGCGCTCCTGAAGATGACCCAGTAATTGCCGCCATGGCTGATGTTAAAACCGTTAAGCTAATTAGCGGACTGCCAGGTATATTCAAAATCAAATCCGAATAAACTTCAAATCCTGGCGCGACCATTACAACTGCTCCAAAGGCGACCGCTGAAGCTGTCGCAAAAATTGGCGCCAGCGAGCCACCTGCCCCAACGCTTAAGGTCGCAATTTTTTTATCAATAAATGACCAAAACAACACTAACGCCACCACGATTCCCGTTAGTAAGGCGGCGTAGATAATGTTTTTTTTAATAAACTCGTTGCCGAATAAACTGCCACTAATGGCAACTATTACTAATAAAACTAATGGCGCAATACTGGATATAAAAGGCGGTAAAGCTTTTTCAGTCAATTCTTCTTCACCACCATCGGTATAAGTCGCGTAGGTTTCTCCGGCTGCTAAACTCTTTTTCAAACAATAGTTCATATAAAATAATCCGAAGATAACACAACCAATACTTCCTAACAAACTGGGAACTAAAGCTGATGTTAAGGAGGTATTCAAGTATTCAATCGGAATAACATTTTGAATTGCCGGTGTTCCAGGTAAAATCGTCATCGTAAACGTTGCGATTCCTAACCACAGCGGTACTTGAATCAAATTCCAAGACAAATCCATTTTTCTAAATAACGAGCGTGCTAATGGTAAAATAGCAAACATTACGACAAACAAGCTGATTCCACCATACGTCAAAATGGCACTAATAATAAAAATTGCCACGAGTACGCGATAAGGATTTTCATAACCAGCCTTGCTTAATATGAAATCAGCAATGGCGGTTGTCGCTCCACTTACTTCCATTAATTTTGCCAAAATCGAACCGAGTAAAAAAATAGCAAAATAATTCATCACATACGTTGACAGGGCTCCCATGTAGTTATTGGCTTCTTTTCCCAACAAAGAATCAACAATTGACATATTGTTCAACACTATCACAATTAAAGTGGCTAGCGGGGCAGCGATTAAAATATTGATTTCTTTCACTGTAAAATAAATAATCGCGACTAGCCCTATTAGCACACCAATCGGCGCAATCATCTCCATCGTCTTGCTCCTTTCATCAAAAAAAAGTTAGCAACACTTTTTCAATTATGTTACTAACCCTTCTAACTCACTCAGATCTTTATTGAGCGGTATAACCTCCGTCTAATACAATTGGTTGTCCAGTAATGCCGTCTGCTTTGTCACTAGCTAAGTAAGACACATAGTCAGCAATTTCTTGCACATCTAGTAAACGTTTTTGTGGCACTAATGGATACAGCACCTCTTCTAAAACTTTTTCTAGCGGAATATTACGTGTCTTTGATAAATCATCAAATTGGCCACGAACAAGTGGTGTGTCAACGTAACCGGGACAAATAGCATTGACGGTTATGCCTGAATCAGCTGCTTCAAGCGCAGCTACTTTCGTTAACCCTAGCAAGCCATGTTTAGCTGAATTATAGGCGGCTTTACCCGAAAAACCAATCAAACCATTAATGGAAGCAGTACTAATAATCCGCCCGAACCCTTGTTTTTTCATAATTGGAAAGGCGCGTTTGATAGCGATAAACGGTGCCACCAACATGACTTTAATCATGAACTCGAATTTTTCAGTCGGGAAATCTTCAATCATCGAAACGTGTTGTAGACCTGCGTTATTAATTAAAATATCTAGACGGCCGTATCGTTCAACCGTTGTGTCAATCGCAGCGTTAATGGCGTCTTCACTGGTCACATCACACAACACACTATCTGCGTCATAACCTTGCGCAATATAGTCTTTCACTACTTCATCTAACTTTTCTTGATTAATATCGGAAAACATCACGATTTTGCCTTCTTTTAGGAAGGTTTCACCAATTTGTTTACCTATACCGCTTGCTGAACCTGTAATAAAAACAACTTGTTTGGACATATTAATTCTCCTTTTTTTAGTTATTAACGTAACTTCCGTGGCTGCCTGTACCTCTGCTAACGTATAATCTGGATGAATTTCTTCCACCACAACACCCGCTTCTCCGACAGAAAAAACACCCATCTCCGTAATAATTAAATCGACGACTTTAACAGCGGTTAACGGTAAATTACACTGTTTCAAAATTTTCCATTTGCCTTTATTAGTGTGTTCCATTGCGACGATGACTTTTTTAGCCCCTACTAATAAATCCATCGCACCACCCATCCCCGGCACCATTTTACCTGGTATTAAGTAGTTGGCAATATTGCCTTGTTCATCGACTTGCAACGCCCCCAACACCGTTACATCAACATGTCCGCCACGAATAATCCCAAATGATGTGGCACTGTCAAAAAAGGCACCGCCGTCAACAATCCCAACCACTTGACCACCGGCATTAACAATGGTTGGATCTGGCTCATCACCCGCTTTATCAAGGCCTACAAAACCATTTTCGGATTGCAACGTAATCGTCACGCCTTCTGGCAAATAATTGGCTACTTTAGTTGGCAAGCCAATTCCTAAATTTACTAAGGAGTGATTCGGTAATTCTTGTGCTACTCGTCTGGCGATACGTTCCTGTAGTTGCGCTTTACTTAGTTTCGTCATCGCTCGCACCTCCATCCACTAAATAATCGACAAAAATATGAGGCGTCTGCACATCACTTGGCGCAATCGTCCCGATAGGCACTACTTTACGCGCCCAGACAATTGTGACATCAGCGTTCATCGCCATTAAATGATTGAAATTATTTTCTGATCCCCTATAGCGTAAATTCCCCCATTCATCTGCCAGATCAGCCAAAATTAACGCCACATCTGCTTTGATTGGTTTTTCGAGTAAATATAATTGACCATCGACCTCAAATTTCGTCTTGCCTTCTTCAACTAGCGTCCCAAGCCCAGTTGGTGTCAAAAAGCCGCCTAAACCAAAAGCCCCTGCTCGGATTTGCTCAGCCAATGTACCTTGAGGGACTAATTCGATGTTTGTTTCGCCTTCGTTCATTTGACGGCCCGCTTCTTTATTTAGCCCAATATGTGAGGCAATAATTTTTGAGAATTGATGTTTTGCCACCATTTTGCCTACCCCTTTATCAGGGAAGCCGGCGTCATTACAGATTAACGTTAAGTCGTTGACACCTTTAGCGACTAAAGCGTCGATTAACGCTTCCGGTGTTCCGTTAGCCATGAAACCACCTACCATCACCCGTTGACCCGGTTTAATTAGACGCGTCGCTTCTGCTAATGTTATTTTCTTAGCCATTATCCCATCCCCTTCATGGTTACCTTTCTACAAGTAGCGCAGTTCCTTGTCCTCCACCGACACAAAGCGTCGCCAATCCTTTGCTTACATCACGCTTAGCCATTTCATAAAGTAACGTGACTAAAATACGCGCACCACTGGCACCTATCGGATGACCTAGCGCAATCGCTCCACCATTAACATTAACAATGTCAGGATTTAAACCTAGTTCACGAATCACACTCAAAGATTGGGCAGCAAATGCTTCATTAGCTTCAACTAACTCTAAATCCGCTAGCGTCCAACCCGCTTTAGCTAACACTTTGCGAGTAGCAGGAATCGGTCCTGTCCCCATAATTTTAGGGTCAACTCCTACATTGGCATAACCTTTAATCGTAGCTAAAATTGGCAAGTCTAGTTCTTTAGCTTTTTCTGCACTCATCACAATTACCGCTGCCGCACCATCATTAATCCCTGAAGCATTTCCCGCTGTGACCGTACCTGTCTCATCACGGATAAAGGCCGGACGTAGCCGCGCTAATTTTTCAAGTGTGGTATTTGGTTTGATATATTCATCCTCACTGACCACTAAATCTTCACCTTTACGTTGTGGCACCATGACTGGAATGATTTCATCTTGGAAGCGACCACTTTGTTGCGCTTGTGTCGCCCGTTGCTGGCTAGTTTCGGCAAATCGATCTTGGTCTTCACGCGTTATTTCATACTTCTTGGCAATATTTTCAGCCGTTCCCCCCATATGATACTGATTAAATACATCAGTCAAGCCATCATAAACGAGTGTGTCAACAATTTGACCATCACCCAGACGACCTCCCCAACGATAATCGCGCAGCAAATACCCGGCCTGACTCATATTTTCTGTCCCGCCTGCTACTATAATATCTGCATCGCCACACAAAATACTTTGCACCGCCAGCTCGACCGCTCTTAAACCAGAACCACAAAGCATATCAATGGTCATCGCTGGAACACTATCAGGCAGTCCCGCATTGATCGTAATTTGACGCGCTACATTTTGACCTAATCCCGCATTTAAAATATTCCCAAAAATCACCTCATCCACTAAATTCGGTTCCAAATTAATTTGTTCAAGTAGCCCCTCAACCACTGTTTGCCCTAAAGTGACCGCAGAAACATTTTTGTAGCTACCACCAAATGAACCAATTGGTGTCCGTCCCGCCGCAACAATTACCACTTCTTTTTTCATATCGAGCATCTCCTTTACAAAGAAAAAACCAACCCTACATATTAAGCATAGCAAGACCATTAATGATTGAGAAATACCGATTTTTTAGGGGGCGATTGCTTTTTTTTATGGCAAAGACTTCCGTTGCTTTTTGACTTTGACCCTTCTAAACTTAAAGTAGGGATATCTAAGGAGGTTAACACCATGGATATTAAACATCTGCGTTATTTTATCGCAATTGTCGAAAATGACTTCAATCTCAGTCGTACCGCCCGTAGCCTCTATATCTCACAACCGACGCTAAGTGTCATGATCAATAATTTTGAAGAAAAAGAAGGCATTAAATTGTTCCAACGTCAGCAAAACAAGCTACTCGGACTCACGCTAGCCGGAAAAATTTTCTATCAAGACGCTCAAGAACTTATTAAACAATATTATAGAATGCAACATAATCTTCATAACCACCAAACTGACATTAAAGGAACCGTTACGATTGGCCTCCCTCCCTTTCTACTGTCAGTAGTTTTTTCCTCTATTTTGCCAAAAATTATGATGCAACATCCCGAAATCCACTTTGATATTCAAGAAAAAAACACCGAATTACTCAAGCAAGATTTACTGCTAGAAACGGTTGATTTAGCCGTTTTACTTCATCCCGAAGGACTCTCTCGCAAATTGATTGATACGTATCTCATTCAAACTTCTGAGTTAGTCCTTCTTATGTCACCCAATCACCATCTGAGCCAAAAAAAGACGATTAACTGGCCGGACCTTCATAATCAAAACATCGCAATTTTTGACGAATCATTCATGAATCATCACCTCATAAAAGCGCGCTTTGAACAGATACAACTCGATCAGACCATCAGTTTAGAAACTAGCTCTTGGGATTTCTTAGTTAACGCGGTGCGCATGAACGATAACTTGATTGCCTTCATCCCGCAACCATTAGTTAAACAACAATACTTAGACGATTTAATAATCAAACGCATGAATGAGCCTATTCCTTGGAGGGTAACACTTTGTCGCTTAAAAAAACAACATTACACGGCCCTTGAACAATTCGTTTTAGACTTACTTCTCACCATTTTTATCGACCCCAAATAAGCGAATCAGCTGATTGATTCGCTTATTAAATTAAAAAATAGCAATTTTATTAAACGAAGCTTTTTATGATTGTTCAAATGTGGTACAGTGACTGCAAAGGAGGGAATTCAATGACCTATTATGATCAACATTTGCACACGTATCATTCGTTTGATTCAAGTGAAACATTTGAGAACTACTTAGCACGTTCCCCTAAGGTTCTCGTAACTACAGAGCATCTTGACTTTAAAAACCCCTGGGACAACTTTGAGGATAGTATGCCGAATTACGCCGACTATGCGGCAGAAGTCGACCGTCTAAATGCCCAACAAGATATTCCTATTTTAAAAGGGATTGAAATTGGTTTTGTACCGGAACATTGGCCGTTAATTCAGAACTATTTAGCCGGTCATGACTACGATGTTCAACTATTAAGCGTCCATCAAAACGGTGAATACGACTTTATGGACGATATTGTGTTAACTTTAGAGCCCGAAACGTTAATTAAGGATTACTATACACGACTACTTGAAGCCATTAAAACCGTCGATCCAGCCAACATTATGACACATTTTGATTATGGTGTGCGACGCTTAACGCTAGATGTTGAAACGTTCAAGCACTATGCCGAACCTTACTTGATACCTGTTTTTAAAGCGGCAATCAATAAAGAATTAGCGTTTGAATTAAATGCTAAAAGCTTTGTTAGCTATCACAACCAAGCTCTCTATGAATATGCCGTACCACTTTATTTATCACTGGGCGGTAAGTTATTTAGCTTAGGCTCTGACGCTCATCGCGCGGAAGATTATGAATTAGGCTATGACCAAATGAAACATTTCTTAAAAGGATTCGGTATTAATGAACTCGCAACCTATCAACAAGGAAAATTGAGGTTAGTCAGGTTTTAACTATGTTATGTATCTAATGTGGGAAACATTGACTACCTAGACTGAACGTGCAGAGAGGAATAAGCAATTGAACCTAACGATGAAAAAACGCTGTATCATATATCTCATACTATTGCTGCTAGCTTTCACTTTCTTATTTAGTGGAAAATTAGGCATCATTTTTCTAAAAAAACCGATTTACTTGTTCAAACCTAGTACAACCCGCTTAGTAGATGATGCTCTTTTTATGATGGAACGTTACGGTATTTATTCCACAGAACATGATTTTAAAGCACAAATCCCTGAATTCAAGGCCCTAGCCAAACAAGCCCACAGCTTCGAGGAAGCCTTACCTGTGTTAAATAGTGCTGCCGTAATTGCTGGTGGGCATCACTCATTTATAAAAGCTTTTAGCGATGAAGAACTTAATGGTGCACCTAATTTTACGCCAGTTTCACCGTCTGTTCGCATCAATAAAGGGATTGCGACCATTTATTTACCGACCTTTAGTTCAGATGATGCCCAGCTGATTAACGACTACATTCAAAGTGTTACTAAACAACTCGCCCAAGCAAGCGAACTCAAAGGCGTTATCATTGATCTAAGAAATAATCTTGGAGGTAATATTATCCCAATGTTTGGAGCAGTTACCTCTTTGTTCCCTAAAGGTGATTTGCTCTATTACGTCGATAACCAACAACAAGAGTTCCCAATTAAACTAGCAGAAAATCATTTAATCATTGATGACGAGGAAATCCTAAGTCTTAATGAACAGACTAAATACCTAAATCTGCCGATTGCCATTTTAACTAACGGTGGAACCGCTAGTGCCGCGGAGATTTTACTCGTTGCTTTTAAAGGACAGCCGCACGTAAAACAATTTGGTGAAGCAACAGCCGGACTGGCAACTGGTGTCGCATCGTTTCAACTATACAAAAATTATTATGTCGCCTTAGCTGGCGTAAAAGCTAAAGACTTAAATGGCAAGATATATGAAGAACAACCGATTGAAGCAGATGTTGTGACAGAACATCCGGAACAAGTGGCTTGGGAGTGGTTGACAAAAATATTTAATAAAAAATAAACAGCCGCTACGTATAGGTAACGGCTGTTTATTTTTTATTAGACATTTATTCTATCTCATTAGTTAGCCATTTTATCATCTCAGTAATCATCAAAAAATCATCTTTGAGTACATGACCGTCCACCATTCTAAATACAAAAAATAGATTTCAAAAGTTAGACATCTAAATTTACATACTAACCTTCTGATTCAAATAATCAATCAACTCCAACAAGCTGGGTAATTCTAAATCATAAATCTTTTTCTCTAAATGTTCTAAATTCATTACCGATTGGTTCAGTCGATATTTACCCTCATGTGATGGTAAATCATCCAAATTATCTTCAATATAAACTGAAAATATACCAGCTCTGTTTGCAGCCTTTAAGCCCTCTGTAGAATCTTCCAAAACTATTGCGTTGCCTGGAGACACATCTAAAATTTCACACGCCTTCAAAAAGATTTCTGGCTCAGGTTTTCCTTTTACTACATCATCACCTGAAACAATTGTATCAAATAACTGTTGTGATAGTTCTTCTAATTCAAAATAATAGTCAATCTTCTGTCTAGAAGCTGAGGATGCTAGTGCGATTAGATAATTATTATTTTTTAAATAAGACAACAATTCAATAAGACCTCTTTTTTTATACACTCTTTTCTCTTTTAATAAGATTTCTTCTTTTGTTTGATTAATATAATCGCGCCACAACTCAACTTCATCAGAACGATTATAAATATTCTTCATCTCTATTCGAATATCCTCTTCGGTTCTCCCAGTTAAATAATAATATACTTCTGGCTTTAATTCAAAATCGAATTTTTTTGCAGCATCTAGGTATGAAGCATAAGCTAATCTTCCTGTATCAAATATTAAACCATCCATATCAAATATAATCAGTGATTTATCGTACATGTCATACTCTCCTCCAATATTTAAGTTTGCCATTTATAGCAAAAAAGTGAGATAAGAAACCTAAGGGCTCTAATCTCACTTAGTCACTAACGCTCAAAAATAAATGTTCATATTATTTATTCTTTAGTTTATCCAAAAGTTCTGTCAGTTTATCCTCTAACAACTGATTGTTTTCCTGCATCAATTCTTTCTCAGAAATAATAAATGAGCCTCCCACAGCTATTACTTTTTCATTATTAAGATAATCACAGAAATTTTTTTGATTAATTCCACCCGTTGGTAAAAAATTAACATCATAATAAGGACCACTAAGCGCATTAATGGCATTTAACCCACCATAAATATCTGCAGGGAAGAATTTAACAGTTTTAATGCCACACTCCACTGCTTTTTGGATATCGCTAGGTGTTGCCACTCCTGGAACAATCAGGATATCATTTTCCAAACAATAGGCTATCACTTCTGGGATGACAACAGGTGACACGATAAATTTTGCACCATGTTCTACTGCAGCTTTTGCTTCTGCTAGCGTTCGAACTGTTCCAGCACCTACAATTAAATTACCAGAGGCTGATAACTTTTCAATTGCTGGTAAAACTAATTTTGTTCTAAATGTTACCTCTATAAATCTAATGTCATTTGTGACTAATAAATGTTCTAGCTTATCTAAATACGTTAAATTATTCACCGTGTATAGTGGAAGTAATTGGGTTGACGCTAATTGTTCTAATAGATTTTCACTAGTATTTTTCAATAAATCGTCTCCTCCTTTATTACCCGTTCATTTTTACAATAGATTCATGCAGTCCTTGTAAATATGTAATCCCCATGGCTCTATCATATAAACCATAACCAGGCATTACCTCTTCTTCCCAAATCGTTCTACCATGATCCGGACGAATAACGCTATCAAAACCAACATCAACTAAGGCTTTCATCATTGCGTGCATATCAAGAGAACCTTCTGTACTTAAATGTGCGCTCTCTTTAAATTTACGCTCACCTAAGAATTTAACATTTCTTAAATGAACGAAATTAATTCTATGTCCGATTTTATTAATAATTTCGACCATATCATTTTCCGGATTAGCTCCTAATGAGCCTGTACATAATGTTATACCATTACATGGCGAATCGATAATGTTAATAATTTTTTCTAAATCATTTAAATTTTTGGTAATTCTTGGTAAATCAAACAATTCCCATGGTGGATCATCCGGATGAATACCTAATTTAACATCGACTTCTTCACAAACAGGAATCACTCTTTCTAAGAAATAGACTAAGTTGTCAAACAGCTTTTCTTCAGTAACTCCCTCGTACAATTGAATTAAGCTGTTAAATTTAATTAGTCGTTCTTCTTCCCAACCTGGCAGTTTAAAGCCTTTTGATTGGCTATTAATCAACTTATACATCTCGCTTGGATCCATATTATCCACTACTGCTTGATCATATAATAGTGAAAAACTACCGTCTTCATTTTCATAAAATAACTCTGTTTTAGCCCAACCGAAGATTGGCTTAAAACTATAACAAACTAAATTAATTCCACATGCTGCCAAATTTCTAACCGTTTTGATGTAATTATCAATGTACATATCTCTCTCATCTGTACCGGCTTTTATTGCATCATGAATAGCAACGCTTTCAATTCCGAGTAACTCTAAATTTTTGGCTTCTACTGATTGTTTCAATTCAGTAATTTCATCAATTTCCCAAACATCACCGGGTAATTTATTAAGCAATGTTCCAACAATACCGTTAATCCCTGGAATTTGACCAATATGTTTTAAAGGGATGGAATCCCCTTTTTCACCGTACCATCTAAATGCCCATTTCATCTATACAGTCCTCTTTCTTCCTAGAAATCTTCGTCTTCGTTATCTTCTTGCGCATCAAAATGCCAATTATTAATGCCTTCTTTAGCTTGAGAAACAATACCACTAGCAATAGTATCAATTGATGATCCTAATAATTGATGATTAATTGTTTCTAACAGCATTGGCAGGTTCACACCACCTATAACATGTACCTTGTCTTTTAACTCTGGTTCTAAATCATTAATAGCAAGTAACGCTTGATTATATGGACTAGCACTGACTAAATCAGTTAATACAACCACACCTTCTCCTTGATTAACTTCATTCAACGCCTCTTTAATCTTCTTATTTAAATTTTTAACATCCTCACCATGACCTAAATTTACAGTAGCGATGTTGTTCGTCGCTCCCATGATAACTTCTGCGGAATCTTTCAATCCATCACTAAACTTCCCGTGTGTTACGATTACTATTCCTAACATATTTTCCTCCTGTTTATATAGTGACTATCCATTAACCTTTTAAAAAATCATTCAGTTTAGAAATATTCTCTATATTTATTTTTTTCTCTTTTAAATCTTTTTTTGATAAAAAATACGCGGTATAATCGTCGCTTTCGCTAGGATTAGCGCTAAATACATAAGTTATATTCTCACTTGCTTGCGTTTCATTTATTTGGATATTTTCCTCAATATGAAGGGGTGCCTGTGCGCCAATAGAATCTAAATATATTATTTTAGCTCTTTTTTTCTTCTGATTAAGCAAAGGTTCCAACCCTCGATCACCGTAACAGCCATCATCAATAAATGCATAGGCTCTTTTGGTATTACTTGTTGACCTAATTAAATCTAAAATAGTTAATATTGAAGATGTATTACGTATTAAATTTTTATTTAAAATATTGCCTTTAACAACGTTGCTTAGCATTAAAAAGTACAAACCATACAGACCAACCAATCCTAATGTTTGAATCGATAGAAACTCAAATTTATCTGCAATAAATTTGATATATAAATACGTACCCACTACGCCAAGCAAAATCGTTAAAGTTGAAGATAATAAAATAAAATTAGTTGTGCTAGCTTTTTGTTTATTCCTATCAAATAAATGATAGTCCCCTAAAAAATTAGGGGCTGTATCATAATAGGTGCATACGATTTCATCTGCTGTTTCAATATCACCAACATAGATATTTCTAAGTGAACTTCCTTTATCGCTATTATATTCAATGATCTGAACGTCTTGTCTAAATTTCATAATATCTGTAAACAACGATTTTATGAAACGAGTTTTTTTCTTATCAGTCAGTCTTGAATTATAAATATATTGGTATCTAAATATCCAGTCTTTAAATATTTCATCTAGTTTCATCGTATCACCTTTTCCTAACGCGTTGGTTATTGGTTATTACAAACCAAATTTACTTAAAACATCCTTTAAACTCGTTTTTGGTGCTGAAGGAGTTGCTTGGAAGTAGATATCTTGCACTCCGTAATTTTCATTCAAGTCTTTTAATTTTTCAGCATCAGCTTTATTTAAATAAACTGATTTCGTTACTAAAAGGTCCTCATCTGGATTTTTTTGAGCGATACCTCCAATATTCAATTCTTTCATCGGAACACCACTCGTCACTAAGTCATAAATAACACTAACTGTCTTAGCTATTAAAATGCAGTTATAGTCTTTAAAGTTGTATTCATCCCAGTAGAATTTTGCCTTTTCACTTGTAACAACAATTGTCTTTTGCCCCGTTCTGCTACCGGCATTTTTATATAAGTCTCTCATAAATTTATCTTTTGCTACCACATCATCTACAACAAAAATTGAGTTAACCCCACTTTTTTGAGAAAGTGTGACCATCACTTGTCCATGTATTAATCTTTCATCTACTCTTGCTAAATTAACTTGTCCCATAATAACTAACCCCGTCCTTTTCTATAATATGCCTACTGCGGCTAATACGATTAAAATCAATGTCAACCAAAGCAAAGCTTGTGTTACTTTCAAACCTTTTTTGTTATAGAACCAGTACACGCCCATAACTACTAGTAAAGGTAATAATCCTGGAATAATCGAATCTAAAATATCTTGAATAACGAACTCTTTTCCTGAAATTTTAAATTGCAAGGCTGAAGAAACTTTAACATAATTACCAGCCAGAATTCCCATCATAAATAATCCAAGTACTGATAATGTCTCAATAGCTGTTTGAATGCCAGCATTTTGCATTAAACCAGTTGCATTGCGTCCCATTGAAAATGCTTGTCTAGCAAAGAAAACACCTAATATTGCTTGATACAATGCAAAACAGATAAATGGGAACAATGCTCCTAGTGCACTACCTTGTTGCGCCCATGGTACCGCAATCGCGATAAAAATGTATTGAACAGTACCTGAATCGATCGCATCACCAATTCCTGCTAACGCTCCCATCAAACCAGCTTTCGTGTTATACATTAAATCATCTTGCATCAAAATTTCTTCATTCTTGTACTCTTCTTCAGCACGTTGTTGTTCCATTGATGACATCAGACCGGTAATTACACCACCACCCCAGCTTAACTGAGTGTTAAAGAATAATAATTGTCTCTTGTAAGCTGCCTTTAGATCATCGTCATTCTTGTATAATTTTTTTAGAATAGGCATCATAGCATATAGTAACGATGGTGCCAAATAGCGTTCAAAAGAATGGGGAATTTCATTTGCAAAATGCCATCTTAAGTAGGCTTTGGTTACATCTTTTTTAGTAATTTCTTCTGGTGCAGCTGTTTGTTGTTTATTAACTAATTCAGTCATCTTATACCCTCCCTATATGTTAGAATCCATCATCATAATCGTCGTCATCATCATCCATCGGTGTTGGTGATGACTGATTGTTAGATACAGATACAGCTTTTCCTTTTTGAGATTGAACAAAAATTAACGCAATCAATAATCCAAAAATCGCATATGTTACCATAGTAATTTCCAGAGATTTTAGTACCACACTCATGAAGTATGCTAAGAAGAAGAAAACTAAATAATCTTTTCTACCAATAACATAAATCGTTGTCGCAATACCAATCGCTGCTAAACCACCACCAACTACTTCAAGAATGTGAATAATTACAGTTCCTTCTAAAGCGGTTATAACATCAGCAATTACTGGTGCTCCAAAGTATAATGCGATAAACACTAATGGAACAAATAATAAGAATGATGCCAATGTAGGATATAAAATAACTGATCTAGTAATAGCTTTTGAATTTAAATCTTCCACCGCTTTATCTGTATATTTACCTAAAAACGTATTAATAAAGAATCTCAATTGATATAAATAACTTCCTAATAATCCAACAGGTACTGCTACGGCAATCGCTGCTTCAGGTTTTAAATTACCTAACAACGCTACCGGTACTGCAATAGCAGCTGCGATTGAAGGTTCTGCTGGCATTGATCCCCCTGGTGAAAACACACCCATATAGATCATCTGTAACGCTGCTGTAACGATCATTGCTTGCGGAACATCACCCATAATAATCCCTACAACCAATCCTGTCATTAATGGAGAAAACCTTAGTGTTAAAGTAGCTCCCCCACCTAACCATCTAGACATAACTGCTGCAACCCACAAAGCAATTAACAAACTTTGAGTAACTGTTAATGTATCCATATTTACCCTCCTAATTCTGATTGTTATATTTTTCTAATGCGTAAATCCCTTGCTTCAAACTATCTCGATCGGTATTCACTGGAATCAAATGGACCTTACTTTTCGAATGAATAAATTCGACTAGTTCATCAATGATTGTTTCATCATCAGGAAATAGTCCCATATGGTTTAATGATTTTGGTAATTTTAATGACTCATAAAATGGTAAGAGTTGATCAATTTCATGCCATTTATTTTCTAAAGCCATTTGATAAAAAATACCGTATGCGACAATTTCACCATGTAAAAAATGATGGGTAGCCGGAATGTATTTACTTAATGCATCATGCATTGCATGAGCAGCTGCATTACGTGCGTACTTATCGCCTAACCCACCGACTAAGCCGGCAACACCAAAAACGATTTCTGATAAATGAACAAAATCATCGGTAACAACTTGTTTTTCCATATCACTTATCGCTTTTTCAGCATGTTCAATGATTTCTTCCTTACAAATCTGTGCCGTGTAAGATGCCATCATCAGAAAGGGTTCTTCTTTTAAATGCGATTGATCTAATATCGCTTTTGATTCATACCATTTAGCTATAGTATCGGCTAATCCGGCAATAAAGTACTCTTTAGGCGAATCAATAATTAAATAGGGATCCGTAATTAAGAAGGCAGCTTGCCTTAAAAAATGTTCTGTTTTGCCCTCCGACTCACCCGATTCTTTATACATTACGGATAAGGGTGTCCATGGCGCACAATTACTGGCTAATGTAGGAATAACTCCAAAATTCACATTACTAATATGAGCCGAATAACCCACTAGATCTGTCAATTTACCACCACCAACCCCGATAATAAAATCAATGTCGTGTTTTTTTACAAGCTCTAAAATCAAATTCGCACCATAGTAACTACACTCACCTGTATATTGATGAAAGTACCAATTATATTGTTCATCCGATAAAAAATTGATTTTCTTTTGTGCCTTTTCCCACGAAATAGTCCCATGTACTATTAAAATATTTTTCGCATGAAATTCCGTTAGTAGCTCCGGTACTTTATCAATCGCTCCCTCGCGATAACAATAAAACTGTGGTCCAACTTTGACGTTTAAATCATTAAGCATCTAACTCCCCCCTTCGATATATTTACTATAGACTTGAACTGAACGTTCTGGTAATTCTCCTTGTACTATTTGTTCGACATCTCTTACACATTTTTCACCCATTTGTTCTAAACATTCTAATGTATAAGCTGACGTGTGAGGCGTAATCACAACATTATCAAATGCCAAATATGGATGATTGCTTCTTCCTGGTTCCTCTTCTAGGACATCCGTTGCTAGACCAGCAATCTTTCCTGACTGAAGCGCACTTATTATAGCGCTTTCATCTAGCAGAGCACCTCTTGCGCTATTAGATAGATAAACATTGTCCTTCATTTTCGCAATTTCCTCAGTTGAAATCATATGATAATTTTCATCTGTTAAGTTCGCACATAAGCAAATAATGTCTGAAGCTTCAAGTAATTCATCTAGCTCGACTTTCTTACCTCCAAAACTTTGAATTTCTAGCTCTGATTTATAAGGATCGTATGCTAGAACATTACAACGAAAACCATTTCTTAAAGTTTCAACCACACAACTACCTGTATTTCCAACACCTATCACTCCAACAGTCTTGTTGAACAATGTTCGCCCAACAAAATCCGCTCGCTCTTCCCATTTGTTTTCCTTCACTCTTTGATTAGAACCTACTGTACATCTTAATAATGCTAACAAATTTGTAATATTATTTTCTGCAACAGCATCTCTTTCAACTAAAGCTGGAATAATCGACACAATCGTATCATGTTCTTTTGCTGCTTCTATATCTATATTGTTATAACCAATCCCATGTCGCGAAATTAACAACAGTTCATCTTTATTGTCAAAAAATTCTTTTGTAAAAAACGGTGTGACACTCGCGATAATTATATTGTACCCAGCCAACACTTCCGCCAGTTCTTTGCCACTTATCTCACCGTCAACATCAACGTTTGCAACATACCCAACCTTTTGCAGTCGCTCCAAATGATTCGGAAACTTTTTACCAAAGCTACTTGAATTCACGATTGCTATTTTGAATCCTTTCATATGTCAGCCCCCTAGACTTACTTTTTCACAATCTCATGACCACCAAAACCGTTTCTAAGAGCAGAAACCACTTTAGCTGAAAAACTATCTTCTTCTTGAGATAAGTTTCTCATAAACAAACTCAACGCAATAGTTGGAACTGCAACATCCATTTCTAAAGCTGTTTCTACCGTCCATTTTGCCTCTCCAGAAGCAGCTACTGTTCCCTTGTATTCTTCTAAATGTGGACTGTTTGAAAATTGCTGCTCAATGATTTCCATCAACCAACCTCTAATGACTGAGCCATGATTCCAAACTTTCGCAACCTCTTCAAGATTAAAGTCAAATTCACTTTGTTCTACCAATTGAAAGCCTTCACCGATAGCTTGCATCATACCATATTCGATTCCGTTATGAATCATCTTTAGAAAGTGACCACTACCTGATTTTCCTGCATATAGATAGCCATCGCTAACTGAAACATCTTCAAACACTTTTTCTATTTCTTTAAATACTTCAGGATTGCCGCCAATCATTAGACACGCATCATTTCTAGCACCTGATATACCTCCTGATGTACCGCAGTCAAAATAATGGATGCCTTGTTCCGCAAATGCTTTAGCTCTTCTCATTGAATCTTTGTAATTTGAGTTACCACCTTCAATAATCACATCATCTTTTGAGACAAACGGTGCAATCTCATCCAAAACCGTATCCGTTATCTTCCCCGCAGGCAACATCAACCATAAAGTCTTTTTTCCCGAAAACGACATAAGCAGTTGTTCCAATGAGTCATGTGATTCAATTCCGTAATTACCAGCTTGTTCTCTTGCTTCTGGATTAACATCTGTTCCTTTGACAAGATAACCATGATCTTTCAAGTTATAAGCCAAATTCAAACCCATTTTACCAAATCCAATTATTCCTATCTCCATGAAAACGCCTCCATCTCTTTATAACTCTATTATACAAAAAAAGTTTTTTTTGTAAAGCGTTTTTAAAAAAATTGATTTTTTAAAAAAGAACGTGTATCTTATACTTAAAGAGTTTATATATTTTATTCATCAAAGGAGGAACGAGTAATGGAGCCAAATATTTCTATTCCGTTAAAAATAAAAACGCTTTATACTTATTTAAGTCCTACAGAAAAAAGAATTGCTGACTATATCATTGAAAATCCATCTACTATTTCTCATAGTTCAATCAGTGATATCTCAGCAGAACTAGAAATAGCGGATTCTACACTGTTTCAATTTACAAAGAAATTAGGATACAACGGATTTAAAGAATTCAAACTGGATTTGCTGATACAACAAAATGAATTCACCAATATAGATATTCATCAAAACATATGTGAAGAAGATAGCCCGTTAATCATGGCCCAAAAAGTTTTTGATTCTAACAGCCAAACTCTTGCTCAGACTAAAAAGTTACTAAAGGAAGATGACTTAGTAGCTGCTGTAGAGCTTATCCAAAATTCTAAAAGGCTTTATTTATTTGGAATTGGTGGGTCAGAGATTGTTGCCACTGATGCCTATCATAAATTTTTACGATCACCTAAGACGGTCATTCATAGTACTGATTATCATATTCAATTAATGGAAGCTTCTTTATTGAACGAGCACGACTGTGTCATCTGTATTTCACATTCGGGTAATTCTAAAGAAACTGTCAACTTAGCTGAAATATCAAAAAAAGCCGGCGCAAAAGTAATTGTCCTAACAAGTCATGCAACTTCTCCGTTAGCTAAACTAGGAGATATCGTCTTCTTGTCAATTTCAGAAGAAACCGAATTTCGCTCAGAAGCACTCGCTTCACGCATCTCACAATTAGTGATAATGGATTCACTATATGTCATCCTGATGTTCTTAAATAAAGAACAATCACATTTATCTTTAGCTAAGATACGAGATAATATATTGGAGAATAAAAAATAGCATAGTTGAGGCAGAGGTAATTGTAGAATGACATAATACTCACAAATAATAATTTATTAAACAGTGATGAAATGTAGTGAACCCCAAAAGTTAGACTTTATTCGGAGTAGAGAAATCTGCTCCGATTTTTTATTTTATGCAGCTAATTTTAGTCGATAAGCCACTGGGCTTAAACCATCTAATTTCACTTTAATTCTCTTATGATTGTAGTAGTGAATCCATTTTTCTATTGCCTCTTTTAATTCTTCAAAACTATGAAAGACTTTACCATAATACATTTCTTGCTTTAATAACCCAAAGAAATTTTCCATTAGAGAATTGTCTAAACAGTTTCCCTTACGGGACATACTTTGGAATATTTTATTATCCTTTAGACATTTAGAATAATTTTTCATTTGATAAGCCCATCCTTGATCAGAATGGAAAGTTCGACGATAGGGACAATCGCTTGTTCGTTCAATAGCTGCTAATTGAGCTTGCTCAATCGATTTTGCGTTCGGGTGATTAGAAATAGCGTAAGAAATAATTTCGCTATTGAACATGTCTAAGTAGGGATCTAAGTAGAGTTTTTTAACGGTTAAAATCCCATTATTTTTTTCATAGTATTTGAATTCCGTTGTATCAGTTGTGATTTTTTGATGAGGGATAGACGTATAGAATTTTCTGTGAATTCTATTTTTTGCTATTAGCCCTACTTTACCTTTATATGAGCTATATTTACGAGACTTACGCATAAACTTAATGACTTTCAATCCTAATTTCTTCATAATTCTCAAAACTTTTTTATGGTTAACCGTTCTTCCTCGAGTTTTAAGTTCGTTGGTAATACGTCTATAACCATATCGTTCTTCATGTTCATAAAAAATACTGGTAATTTCTTCCTCTAATTCTTTCTTTGGATTATCCATTTCAAAACGTTTTTGCCAATACATATAAGTAGCTTTTGGGAATTCTAACTCTGTTAGAAGCTCAACTAATTTGAATTGTCCTCGGAGGCTATGGATGATTTTCGCAAGTGTTTCATTTGTTGTTGGGCTTCCATTTTTCTTAGCTTCCTCAATTCCTTTAAATAGGCATTCTGTATTTCTAATGAGCGAACTCGTTTTTCTAATTCTTCAATCCGCTCTTGATCTGTTTGATTAGCTGGGTATGCTGCTGATTTGTTAGTTTTTTTAGGCATATTAGTTGGTCGACCTTTCTTACTGGAAAGTCCTTGAATGCCATTCTCTCTGAACTTTTTTACCCATCCAGCTAAAAGAGAATAGTTTGTTATTCCTAAACCGTTGCTAATTTCACGATAGGATTTTCCACTTGTTTCATATAACTCTATCGCATCTAACTTAAATTGAACAGAATAACTTTTATTTATTTGACTACGACGTAGTCCAGACTCACCAAATTCCTTATAAGTACGTATCCAATGCTCAACTTGAGATTTATTTTTAATTTGGTACTTATTAGCTAAATATTGATAACCATCATAGCCTTTTAAATAATCTATAACTACTTTCATTTTAAATTCTTCATCATATTTCACCATAAAAAATACCCCCAAAAGTTAGATTTTTTGGTCTAACTTTTTGGGGGCAGTACAAAACCTAGTCGTTCATTGCTGTTTTTTTGAAAAAAAAAGACACCTTCCAAACAATTGGAAAGTGTCTTGAAACGTTGATATAACAACGATTAACGTTTTGAGAACTGTGAAGATTTACGTGCTTTCTTAAGACCTGGTTTATGACTTTATGTATTCATCTAGTTTCTTTTCCTTGTATTATCCATAAGAAATAATTATTAATACAAATTTATTATATATAAATTTCATTTTTCTACAGTTAAATGGTCCCAATAACAGTCCCTTATAATTCTTCTATTTTTACTACGTCACTACTCATTAAGATCACTTATAATAATACTGGCTGGTTCATGTAAAATTCTATTAAAGGTTGCTTTTTGCTTCAATGTCATTTGAGAAAGTTCTTTAATTTCATCAGTAATTATTGCCCAATATAGTGTAGTATCTATACCACATTCTCCGCAAGTTCTAGGTCCTATAACGCCATATTCTCCGATTTTAGGAGGGTAATCCCATCCTTCTTCATGAGCTTCTTCTGCGTTATGATACAAACCAATTTTCCCACAATTCTCACAAATATAACGTAACTTAAATTTATCCACTAGATATCATCCTCTATTATTACAGATTTGATAATTCTTTTACTGCTTTTCTATATTTCTTTATTCTTAATAAGTCTTTGGAAGTATAATCTTTTATCCTAGATAGTACTAAATTATGTTCTAAATCTGCCAATTTTACAATCCTGGATAATTCATTTAGCTTAACAATTTGTATATATTCTTCATAAGGTTGATACTTATCAGATTTAGTGATGCTTCTAACAGCATCTACAATATCATCAGGGAATATACATCTTAAGATATCTTCTGTTATATACGTATCCTCTAAAATATCATGTAAATATGCAACTGTTAGCAAATCATCATCCTTAAATTTTTTTACCTTTTCCCCTACTGCAACAATGTGGTTAATATAAGGCTCACCGACTAAATCTACTTGATTTTTATGCACATTAACGGCTAATTTCAATGCTTTACATGCCATACTATTTGATTTAGCTAATAAATGTAACTCTGACTCTGGAACATGATTAATATAAGCTTCTTCTATTTCAGAATATATATCATAAAAATGAATGACTCCTTCACCATTAAAATACTTACTGACTACATATCCAATAATATTCTTTTCTTTAGTCTTGAATTTAACATAATCATATAGCTCATAACCCATATCTTTCATTTTTTAACTTCAATTCTATAGGCTATCAATAATTTTCAAATCTTCAATAGTTAATGTTGCGTCTGACGGTAAAACTGTTTTCAAATTACTTGGTAATTCAACACCTTTAGTCATTCTTTCCACAAGATTATCGGCTAACACAACTAAGTCATTCTCATGTTCATTACAAAATTCTATTATTCCGTAAAGTTTACTCCATTCATAAGCTTTTGTATTATAGAATTCTAATTGTCCTTCAGTTTCAAAACCTATAGTTTTCTGAATTAAATAGCCAAGGATAGGCGGACGGTCTGTACACCAATAAATTTTAATATCCTTTTCAGATGCTTTCTTTAGCCAATCAGCTATATATTGAGGAATAGCCAACTCCATTCCCATACTATCAATTATAACCATATCTGGACCACCAACTTTTAAAGGTGCAATCGTATCATCTATATCTAATAATAAATATTTCATTCTATTTTCCCCATTTCGATTTTTTCTAGTCTTTCCAAATATCTTCTAAACAATTTGGGCACTGATAATGAATATCTGCCTTTAATACATATTTTTCTATTCCAAACACTTCAATAATTTTATCCAATACTTCATCATTTGATAAAAAGCACTTATCTAGATAAATAATACTATTATCACTGATTTCATTATAAATCACTCTTCCTCGAGGCACATCAATATAATCGTCTGTATTAAATTTATAAGAAAGAGAGTCAAATAATTGCCAATGGTCTGCATTACTATCATATAAACCATTTAAATATCTACCTTCCTCATAAGAGATTGAATCAACAATAATCTCATTATTGTTAATAAAAAATATGCCTATTTTTTTCATTATTTAAGTCCCTCACCTTTTCAATTAATTCCTTTAGATTCCATTTTTTGTTTCCAGTTCAATAAATAATTTAAATCATCTATAAATAGATTAACATAAAACCCCTGAAAATAATCATCCACATAAGCATCTGTAAATATGATTTCTTCACATTTTAATTCTTATGTTTTTATTTCTATGATTGGTAAAATTAGACGTACTTTTAAATGTATATCTCCAACTAACAAAGTCTTCATATTATGCTCTCCTCTAATATCATTTTCTACGCTCCTCATTTAATCTACCCTCAAATTTCTCGTACATTGATAATTTAACTATATTAGGAGTATTTACATACGTTTCAGTTATCTTAGTGTCAGAGTGTGTTAGAGCCTCTGAAATTTCACTCATAGACGCTCCTCCTTCTCTTGCCAGGGTTGAATAAGTATGTCGTAATTTATGAGGATTTAATTTTACTAAATCAGGATTTCTTCTACGAATTGAATTCAAACGATAATTTAAATAATCAATATGTACAGGTACGTTAATTTCTCCTTTACCATTAACATAAGTAAATAGGAATTGTTCCTTAGTCTGTTTAATATCAATTTGTTTCAGTTCTATTTTTTGATACTCTTTCCATTCTTTTAATAACTCTATCAAAAATGAAGGTATTGCAATTTTGGTATTTTTCTTGCCTTTTGTTGACTTAAGGTTTCCAACTTTTGATAAATTTTGTGTTAATAATATATAGCCATTCTCAAAGTCTATATGTTTCCACTGTAAAGCATAGCTTTCACTCTTACGATCCCCAATATTCAAAGTAAGCATAAATAAAACATAATCTTGCATACTCAATATTCCTTCATTGTATTCATTATTTACTACGTCTAACCATTCAATAAGTTCTCGAGCTGTCATCGATTCCCCTACTAATTCACGTTCTTCTTTTAACTTTTGTTTTTTAGGAGCTGAAACATATCTTATTACTTTTTCTATTCGATTATATTCAATGTAATCAAGTAATTCTGCCATTTCAAAAACCTGATTAACATATCCTTTTACAATTTTAATATTGGCATAGGTTTGAGATAATGCCGTTAATTGTCTTAAAACAAATTCTTTATTCTCATTAAGCCAGTTTATTGAATAGTCACCAAACATAGGTAAAATATGAATTCGAAATATATCTTTCGTATTTTGAACTGTTACGTTACTTGGTATCTGTCTTGTTCTTCCTGTTGACCCACTCTTATACATATCCAACCATATCTCTTCATAAAACTTTTTAAATTTAATATTACCTTTTATTTCCAACGCTCTAGAATTTTTTTCTTGTATCACTCTTTGTATTTTTTCTAGTATCTTTTTCTCATCTTCTTTAGCTTCTCTAAGCGTTTTAAAAGTTTTTTTATATCTTCCTTTCACACCAGTAATTTCTTGAACCTCTTTAGGATAATAAACTTCCACTCTATAAGTTCCACTTTTATTTTTTGTAATTGCCAGTTTAATTCCCCCAATTAAAAAGCTAAAGTATATTTGAATATCCTAAGCTTAAACTATCATTTTTGTAAAAATTGTTTCATCCATTCATCTATTGAACGCTTATCATATCTTATTGAACCACCTATCATTATTCTTGGTAATCCTAATTCTAACCACTTATCCAACGTATTATTAGCAACATGAAGATATTCACATATTTCTTTCTTATTCATATATCTTTTTTCTAATCCTACATCTTTTCTAGCACGATTAATTTCATCAATCAAGGAAATATAAATCGTATTTCGCAGTGTATCTAATTGATTATCTTCTAAAATTATTTTTACTTCATTCATAAAAAATCACCTTCTCAAAAAATTATTTTTCATCTTCCTTAGTAAGTAATACTTTTCTATACCTAACCTTGTTATTAACTAAATGGCCCCCTCTGAATATTTTCCCCTCATATTCTGTTTCATACAAAACTACAGACTTTTCTAAATCCAATGGTTTATCTAAATACATTTTAGATTCTATAGGCTTACTTAGATTTCTAGAATACAAATATGCCTTTTTCCCAAAACTTTCAACTAGTTCTTGACCTATACCTTTTTCCATATACTTTACAACATAGCGACCAGCATTTGATAAGTCATCCAAATGATCTAATTTATTTATCCTAATAGCTCCGTGTCCCCATAACCCTAATAACTTATTGTGTTCAACAAATGGCACACTGAATAATAATACATGTGCATGCCAAGCACCTCTCTTCTGCCTCTCCAGTACACCTATGTACTTTAACTGACTCTTCTTAGTTTTATATACATGATAATTGAATCTTTTAACAAACTTCTTAAACATATTTGTAAACTCATCACGTATAACAATATTTTCTTTTGTAGTCAAAGTTAAAAAAGACGTACTATTATCAAAATTACAGTCAACAATCCTTAACAATCTCCATTTTGCATCTAATCTAGTTTTATTCATTCTTCTTAGTCTTTCATGTTGCTCTTGCTCATCTAATTCGTCAAATGATTTTCTCTTCTGATTTTTATTTTTTGATTCTCCAATCTCAACTTTTTCACCCTCAATAGTATCAGAGTTTAGACTAATAGACTTTTCATAATCCCATATTTCAACATATGGTCCGGTATGAACAATTCTTTGATTATAATAGTTCATCAAAATCAAACCTAACTAGTATTTTTTCGCCATATCTTTGTTTATATAATAAATATACTAGGAAGGAAATTGCATTTCCTTCCGTAATGCTAAAGAAAAGAAACGGACAACCGTTCCACTGACACGCTCCGCTTGCTCAACTCCGTTGGCAGTCATTGTCCTTATTCTTCTCTAAGCATTACTCTATATCTATTTAGTTACTGGTAGTACATCAGTACATGAAAACCACAAATTCCCATTAAATTGCCCTACATTCAAATCTTTTAAAGCAACTCCCATTGTTCTATTATTTTTTAATTCTTCTACACTAACAGTAGGATGTAAATTATTTACTTTAACTTGAATCATTTCCATAAAGAAATCACTAGATTCATCTTGAATAGATACATTCAATCGATACGCTGCTAATTGTTCTGTTTCTCTATCTAACACCTCAGCGTATCCCTTTACTGCTAAAAATTTATTTCCTAATAAATCCGCTTTTAAAAAATCGTTTAATTTCATAATTTATACCTCTTCCTATTTTTATGTTTTTAATCATCAACAACATTGTTGATGAAAATCCGTTATTCAAATTGCAATTAGAACCCCCCTAATTACAATTCGAATAACAGATGTAATTAGATATACCTGTTATCAATTTATACCTAATCTCTTTTTATAAATTTTGTCTATCTCATCCAAAAAATCAAAGTCTTTTGAAATAAATGGCGTTTCAAAATAAACTGGTTGTTCTGTAACTGAATCAATAAAAATATAACCACCTCCTTTAACATTTACTGTTTTATATTCTATATCGGTAGAACCAAACAACATTTGTTTTCCTTCTTGCGACAAATTAGATAACCCTGTTCTAACTTGAAGTTGGTCACGTATTTGTCCAGGAATAATTGAAGCATCAGGACGTTGTAAAATTATTTCTGCAAAAACACCGCATCCACGCCCTTTTAACACAATATTATATAAATGTTTTTCTATTTCCTCTTTATTCTTCTTGTCTACCGTCTTCATTAATGCCGCATATTCGTCTATAAATATTACTACTGGTGGATATCCTCTAAAATCTACAAATGTCTTACCAAAAGAAGAAATATCATTAAACATTTCTCTATACCGTTTTTCAACTAACTCAGAAACTTCCCTAATCATTTTTGCAATTAAATTAGGTTCACACGCAACTTTTTCTGGTCCAAAGCCTGTAACAAATTTATACAGATACAAATCACTAGCCTTAGGATCACAAATCCTAATATCTGCTCCATCCCATGAGTTATATTTCTTATCTGACATCTGTGCATACGCCAATATTTTAGAATTAATAAAAAAGCTTTTTCCAGACCCTGTTGAACCTACTGTTAAACCATGACTAACTTTAGAAACATCATAACTCAAAGATTCGGTAATCATGACCTTAGTACCTTGCGATAGTTTAGTTCCAGTCGATACATTTATTCTCTTATCTTTATATCGTAAAAACGAAAATTCTATATATCTTATATTCTTTATAGCTTTTTCTAATTCCATCCCCAAAGCTGCTTCTAAACTTTCGTAAAACTCTTTAGAACTAGATATTTTAGTAAATCTATCCCCATCACGATATACCCTTACATACACTTTTCTATGGTCCAACTTATAATAAATTCTTATAACTCTACATATCTTTTTTTCCATACTAGCTTTATTATTTTTCGTAACTTCAACATACTCTTCATCATACAAATTTAATGTATGAATCATATATTGTATTTGTCGTTCTATCATCTTACTCTTTGATTTATTACGTTTCATATATACCTTAACTAATTTATAATGCATATATATACTCATTAATAATAAAATTACCGATAATAAACCATTTGCTTTTCCTATCAGTGAGGTATTAATAAAAACAAAAATCAAATATAGAAACAGTAATCCTAAATGATGTCTTCTTGGATATACTACTTCAATCCATTCTTTTCTTTTAAACAATACCCTTACCCCCTCTACATAATCGTTTAGTGTTAACACAAATAAACATATTACTCAAAAATATATAAGCATTTAGCCTATATATTCTTGTTAAAGTTATTATAATAATCAGCAAATACTACTACCTTTATTACATAACTCAATTTAATTAATCTTTTTCCTGGTTCTTTAGAACGCCATTCATCCTGGTAGGATTCTAACGCCGTTAAAATATCTTCATCTAAATATAATCTAGGAGTTACAGTTGTTTCTTTATACATATTTACTTCTTTCAAACTTCTTTCCATATTTCTCACTACTTTTTTCCATTCATCATTAGTATAGTGTCTAGTATTTCGGTATGCTTGTTCAATTATACTTCCACTTGTAACTTTTAGCACTACGTTACAAGATACACCATTCAGTATATCCGTACTATTCTCAAATAAATGTTTCTCTAACTTAGGTATTAATCCCTTATTAATTTCTTCTCTTAACTCTAATTCTTTTTTACTTATTAGCTCGTCTATCCATAACTTTGTTTCGTAAGCTAAACGAACTGTTTTATTTACTCTCGGCATTAGATAACTCCTCCTCAAACTCTTTTTTGATATCTTCCGCATATTTCACTTCTAAATCCACCAAATAATTTTTATAAAACTTATATTCTATTTTATTTTTATCTTCGCATATTTTTTTAATCATTTGTTTGCCACGTTGTTCAATTGATTTAGTGGAAATTCTTAAAAATCGTACTATTTCCTCTTCATTATTTGGTCCTAAATCATTATTATTTCTATCCCAATAATACGATAAAGAATAATCACTATTTACAAATGAATGTAACATGAATGTATCAATAAATTTTATCCATACATCTTTATCCATTATTTTAAAAAAATCATACAATAATTTTAAAGCTAGATCCCAATAATCATTTTGCTTTCTTCCCATATTAAATCCTTTAGTTTCAATGATAAAATTTCCAATTGTATGGGTGTATTTAGAATAGAGAAAAATTCTATTATTTGTAGAAATATAAGTAGGGTAATTGTCTATTAAAAACTGTATAGCTTTTTCATTTATTTTATTGTCGCTCCATTTATTTAGATATAAACCATAACTTAATTTTATATCGGCTTTATAAATATTCCAAAAAGAATTCATAACATCCCTATCTAATGAACTTCTTTTTTTTGACATTGCATCTTCATTAATCTCCCATAAAAGCCTATAAATTTCTGATGCTAAATCAGTATTTTCTATTTCTACTCCTACTAAAAATTTGTTTGATTTATTTATATACCATTCAAATATACTTACTATTGGATTTTGATTTAAACTATTCCCTTCAATCAATACTTCATTTTTAAAATCATACTCCCAAGGCTTAATACCATTCAAATCACAATATTCTAACCATTCTACCACAATGTCTTTCACTTAACTTTATCTCCTATCTAATCCCAATATTTTAAAAACAAGCAAAAACGTGTTAACACAAATATACATTAATTATTATATTAACGCAAGCTATTTTTTTGAAAAACGTCCCACTATTGGTCCCAATACACAAAAAAAGACACCTTCCAAATAATTGGAAAATGTCTTTGAACTGTTGATATATAAGATATATTAACGTTTTGAGAACTGTGAAGATTTACGTGCTTTCTTAAGACCTGGTTTTTTACGTTCAACCATACGAGAGTCACGTGTTAATAATCCAGCGCGTTTTAATGGAGCGCGGAAGTCTGGGTCAACTTGTAGTAACGCACGAGCGATACCGTGGCGAGTTGCGCCAGCTTGTCCAGCATATCCACCACCGTTAACGTTAACTAAAACGTCATATGCACCTTTAGTGTCAGTAACCGCAAATGGTTGGTTAACTACTTCACGTAGGTCAGCATGTGGAATATATTCTTCGATGTCTTTATTGTTCATAATAATTTTACCTGTACCTGGTACTAAGCGTACGCGCGCTACAGATCTTTTACGACGGCCAGTGCCGCTGTATTGTACTTTAGCCAATGAAATTCCCTCCTTAAATTAGGTTAGTAATGTCTAAAACTTCAGGTTGTTGTGCAGCGTGATTATGTTCAGCGCCACCGTAAACGAATAATTTAGACCCTTGTTGACGTCCTAAAGTATTTTTAGGCAACATACCTTTAACTGATAATTCGATTAAACGACGAGAGTTCTTGTCGCGTAATTCACCAGCAGAGATAGATTTTAAACCACCTGGGAATCCAGAATGACGGTGATAAATTTTATCACTTGCTTTTTTACCTGTTAATTTTACTTTGTCAGCGTTAATTACGATTACATAGTCACCAGTATCCACATGAGGTGTGAATGTTGGTTTATTTTTACCACGTAGGATAGATGCAACGACTGCAGATAAACGACCCATTGGGACATCTGTTGCGTCTACTACGTACCATTTACGTTCTACTTCGCCAGCTTTGGCCATATATGTTGTACGCACTTTGTTTTCCTCCAATTTCAATCTACTAAATGTTTGACTTTCATAACAAGTTTCCGGGGCTTATCATGGGGCAAACAATACCATCTATCATATTAACCGTTTATTCTCTTAATGTCAAATGTTTGTTTGCTTTTTTTTCAAAAAACTTACGTCACTCGCTCCCTTGATTATCCTTGTGATTATGGGCTTTTTAGTGCTTTTTATTAAAAAGACTGATATAACAACTTATCCGGGTGTGCTCTTAGTGATAGTTTACCTTTTTACACTACGGAACCTTTATTTTTTTCTATTAAAACCAATCCATAAATTAGGTTGCTCAACCCTTTAAAGGTTGTAGGATCTATACCTGTTAATTCTTTAATTTTATTCAAGCGATACAATAGCGTATTACGATGAATAATTAACGCTTCAGCGGTTTCTTTCATGTGCCCATCATGTTCAAAGAAACTTAGTAATGTTTCGCATAACATTTCGTCTGCCCGCATTCTCAGAATACCTGGATTCAGCTGTTCGTTACTTAGGGCTTCTTCTCGCAACACGTTAACAAACAAGCGGTTCTCTTCATAAAAGTGAATACCTTGAGACTGCTTAACAGCTTTAATAAAAGCTAGTGTACCACGTGCTTGATGGTAACCATGGTAAAAGTCATCTTTCACAAGACTAACGCCACAATAGGTCATCTCTTTAACAATTGTTTTCAAAACTTCCGACAGTCCACCCTTTAAGTCTGTCTGCTTCTTAGATAAAATCAACACTAACAAGCCACTGCTTTTTTGATGATAAAATAGTCGATCCGTATAAGGTTTTAACTGAGCATCCGTCACGATGATATATTTTTCTTCATGATAATCAAACCCTTGTTGAATTAAATACTCTTGTTCTTCTTTAGTCAAACCTTTTTCTTGATAAATCATTTTGCGTATCATTTTTTGACGATACTCTTTTTCACTAAATTGTTTAGTCATCTCAATTTCACGACTAATTAAAAAATAAAATAAAGAGTTCACAACATTTTTAATCTTCATCACATCAGCAGGATTACCGCTAATCCCTACTACCCCGACACATTCATCGTTAATAAAAATTGGATCGTTAATACCTTTTTTCTCGGTTTCAGTGTCTTCATAGATGACATTGCGCGTCTTAGAAGCCATCACTTTTTTCGCGCCTTGATGAATATCTCCAATCCGTTTAGCATCACCACTTGCGATAATGCGGCCGTCATCATCCATGACATTAATGTTATAGTCAATGTCTTTCATCACTTGATTAGCGACCTTTTGCGCTAACTCTTTTGATATCATCCGTACTCCTCCTAAACAAACGAAGAAGGGGCTGTGACGATGTCACACCCCTACTGTCTCAGTGGAAGTTGGTGGTTTATTCGTTTCCTACTTCCATCATCTCTTTTTCATTATACGCTTATCTTGGTCGTTTAAGCTAATAATTGGGCGATATTTTGGCACGTTCTCTCAACGTTTTTTGGCCCTTCTTTTAAAGCTTGTTCTAAACCGACAATGCCTGGTACGATACCAAAAATTGACGTAAAGCCTTCATCATATAATTCTTCAATCCCTTGACCGATATTACCCGCTAAACCAATTACCTTTTTACCATGTTTTTGTGAGACTTTAGCCACGCCGTATGGTGTTTTCCCAAATTTTGTTTGGAAATCCATCCCACCTTCACCGGTGAAAACATAGTCGGCTTTTTTGATATACTCTTCTAAACCAGTAAATTGAATGACGATTTCAATCCCTCTTTTTAGTGTTGAATTTGTAAAAGCTAATAACCCTGCACCTAACCCACCGGCTGCACCGGCACCTGGCACATCTTTTACATCGACACCTAGTTGCGTCTTAATTAACTCTGCGTAATGCGCTAAACTAGCATCTAGTTGTTGCACCATCTCAGGTGTTGCACCTTTTTGTGGTCCGAAAACTGCTGAGGCACCATCTGCGCCACATAATGGATTTGTTACATCACACGCAACCATTAGGACAGTTTCTTTCAAGCGAGGGTCCAGTTCGCTAACATCAATCGTTGCGACTTCTGATAAATAACCGCCACCTTGTGGCACTTCATGACCATCTTTAGCTAGGAATCTTGCCCCTAACGCACGGGCCATACCTGAACCACCATCGTTTGTTGCGCTCCCACCGATGCCAACGATAATTTTGCTAACCCCTTCATCTAAACACGCTTTAATTAACTGACCAGTGCCATAAGTTGATGTTAATAAAGGATTACGTTCTTCTGGTGATACTAAATGAATCCCGCTAGCTGACGCCATTTCTACCACACCTGTGCGACCATCTCCTAAAATCCCGTATTGAGCAGTTACTGTGCGGCCTAATGGATCTTTAACGTCTAATTCAACAACGCGTCCGTCTGTCGCATCAACTAAAGATTGCATCGTTCCTTCACCACCGTCTGCCATTGGAACATGAACAAATTTAGCGTCTGGAAATTGTTGTTTTAAGCCAGCCTCCATTGATACACATACTTCTTTAGCTGTCATACTTTCTTTAAATGAGTCGGGTGCTAATACAAATGTTTTCATCTTGATTGTCCTTCTTTCAAATGTTGTTCTTAATTAGTTAGAAAATAAAACCGTAAACGATCGTTGCGACAATGGTCATGGTTAAACCAACTAGTGACTCGTAGCCGACAATTTGCATACGTTCTTTCATTGATAATTTCATCGCATTACCTGTTACATGGAAATAAGTACCATGTGGCAAGTGATCAATAACCGTTGCCCCAGTATGAACCATCACAGCTGCTGAAACAGGTGCCACGCCCATATCTAGGATAGCTTGTCCGAATGAACCACTTGCTAAAATCGCACCAGTAGAAGTTGAAGCAGTCGCCCCACCCATTAAAATACCAGCAATTGGTGCTAATAATGTTCCTGAAATACCTGATTGTTTAATCAAGTTTACGACTTGAACCGATAAGTCTGAAGCAGTAATCACACCACCAATGGCACCGGCACCGATTAAAATTAAGACAGTTGGTGTCATTTTTTCTAAACCAATACTCATATAACTTAATGTTTGGTTGCTTTGTTTCATTGCTAGTAAGCCAATTAAACCGGCAATTGGTAAGACGTACATTGAATCTAATGCGAAGTTTGCTAAACTTGTAATGTTTAATAGTTGCGCGATTGGTTGTAACATTAATAAAATAATTGCGACAATTGGCGCCACTAAAGCTTTACCAAAGCTTGGATACTCTTTATCATCGGATCCTGATTCAAAGTCACTCTCAGCCACTTTAGGACCTTTGTTTTTAATTAAATTAGCTAATAATATTGCCATCAATACCCCGAAAACGGCAGGGACAAAACCATACATCATCACTGAACTTAAACTTACATCAAACCCACCTGCTGCGGCGATTGTATTAGGATTAGGTGACACAATATTTCCAGCTTTCCCACCACCAGACATTGCTAATAACAATGCTAGTTTAGAAATACCCGTTTCTTTCCCCACTTCCATCGCAATTGGTGACACAATTAAAACCGCCACCGGAATAAAGACACCCACACCGGTAATAATCATCGTTGCTAAAACTAACGCAGCAATCGCAAACTTAGAACCTAATTTATTAACGATAGTGCGTGCAATCGAAACCGCTGCACCAGATTCCATCATAATTCCGGCAAAAATACCCGCTGCTAGGACACGAATCACTGTCCCCATTACACTTTGTGCCCCTGTAATCAAAACGCTTACAGTTTCTGCTAAATCAGAACCCCCAATTAACGCGCCAGCTATTGCCCCAATAATTAATGAGTAAGTTGGATTCACTTTTTTTAAAATCAGAATAATTGCTAATATAATACCACTAACTGCCCCATACCAATGAATTGCTTCTGCCATTTCTAAAACCCCCAAGTTTCTTTATAAAAGGAAAACGTTTTCTATAGTTGTTATTATAGCGTTTTCATTTAGATAAACTATAGAATAAAAATAGAAAAACCTTGTGCAAATGCACAAGGTTTGGCTAGCATTTAAATTATGCATAACACTTTTTTTACAAACTCTAAAAAAGCTGCCACTAACCTCCTTGTTAATGACAACTTATAATCATTTATTCAGTTATTTTTTATCCTATAACGTCTATCATATCAGTTACGCCTTCATTCTCTGTCTTCTCATCAATGTACTCCGCTGCTTGATAGGCTTTTTTAGGCTTACCGTCATAGCGCACTTCCATCAAGTATAGACCTTCTGGATGAGCAGTTGGACCAATGTAGTCTTTACTTTGATGATCAATCGCTAACTTAAACGCATCTTCAGGCAATTTATGTTGGCCAATTTTCATCAAAGTTCCGACTAAGATACGTACCATTTTGTATAAGAAACCTGTGCCGCGGAAGACGAATAATAGTTCCTGATTAACTTGATCTTCTTCGATACGCGCTTCAAAAATTGTTCGTACACGGTCTTCCACCGAACTGCCTGTCGCACAAAACGGCGTGAAGTCGTGAGTGCCAATTAAATACTGCATCGCGCGTTGCATGCGCTCTACGTCTAAATCACCGGTATACGGATAAAAAGCCGCGTAGTGACGTTTAAATGGCACTCGTGGGCGTCCAATGTCTAAGCGATAGTGATACGTCTTTTCAGTCGCTAAGTAACGTGAATGGAAAGTATCCTCAACGATTTCAACCGAACGTACGGCAATATCTTCTGGTGATTGCGTATCGAACGCATGACGTAATTTCTCCACGTCACGTGCTTGCGGTAAATCAAAGTGAATCACTTGTCCCCACGCATGTACGCCCGAATCGGTACGGCCTGACGCATGTACGTAGACAGGCTTACCGCTATTTAATTTTTTTAGTGTGGTTTCGAGTGCTAATTGCACGGTTAAACTATCTCCTTGGGTCTGAAAACCGCTGTAACGCGTGCCATCATAAGCCACTACTGCTTTGTATCGAACCATTTCTTTTCCTCCTAAAAAAGGCTGTGGCAACTATTGCCGCAGCCTTACACATCATCATATTCTCTTGTTTATTTTCTTAACCAAATCAAGGCTACTGTCAGAAGTGCAAAGACTAACACACATAGCGTATCGCGCATTGCCCATTTCAGCTGACGATATTTCGTACGACCTTCGCCACCTTGATAACCACGTGCTTCCATCGCAGTCGCTAATTCTTCGGCACGGTTAAAACTACTGATAAATAACGGAATTAATAACGGCACAATCGCCTTCATCTTATCCATCAAGTTCCCATCATTGAAATCAACCCCACGTGCACGTTGGGCGTTCATGATTTTTTCCGTTTCATCCATTAACGTTGGTACGAAACGTAGCGCAATCGAAAGCATTAAGGATACTTCATGCGCTGGGAATTTTATCACTTTTAGTGGACGTAATAACGACTCAATCGCATCAGAAAGTGATAATGGTGGTGTCGTTAACGTTAGTAACGTTGACATGAAGATAATCAACACGAAACGACAGAAGATGAATAAGGCATTTTGAATCCCGAACTCAGTTATCGAAAAGACGCCCCATTTCCAGTAGACCTCGCCGCCTTGTGTGAAGAACAACTGTAAAATCACCGTAAATAAAATTAACCAAATCATTGGTTTCACACCACGTATGAAAAATTTCATATCGACTTTTGATAAAAAAATCGCCAACATCGTAAAAGCAAACATTAACGCGTACGACGCGACATTATTACATAAGAAAATAATTCCGATAAAATAAAAACTACATAGTAATTTGGCACGCGGGTCCATTCGGTGAATGACTGAATCTCCCGGCATATAGCGACCAAAAATTAGTTTATCTGTCATGCTTGGTCACCTACTTCTAATTCAAACTCTTGATTCCTTAACGCACTGACTAACTCTTCTGTCGTTAGAGGTAAGTGCTCAAAGACAAAGCCTTTTTTGACTAACTCATTAGCAAAACGTGTGGCAGTTGGTACACCTAAATGTTTTGCTTCTAACCAATCAACATCATTAAAGACCTCTCGTGGTGAACCCTGCTTAATAATTGTACCTTTTTCAAGTACGACCACATAATCAGCAAAATCTGCAACATCATCCATTAAATGTGTCACTAAAACGATAGTCATATTTTTTTCTTCATGTAGGCGATTAAACATATTCATCATGTCTTCACGGCCTTTAGGATCAAGTCCAGCCGTTGGTTCATCCAACACCAAAACAGATGGTTCCATCGCTAAAACTCCGGCAATCGCCACGCGTCGCATTTGTCCACCTGATAATTCAAATGGTGAGCGTTCTAAATAACTTTCATCTAAACCAACAAGCTCGATCACTTCTTTGGTAATTGCCTTAATTTCTACTTCACTACGGCCAAAATTTTTCGGACCAAACGCAATATCTTTAGCCACTGTTTCTTCAAATAATTGCGCTTCTGGGAATTGAAACACAATCCCTACTTGCTGACGAATGGGTTTTAAGTTTTTATTATCAGTCTCTGGCGTAATCACGCGATCCCCGATATTAACGGTCCCTTTAGTTGGTTTAACTAACGCATTTAAATGTTGTAAGAAAGTTGATTTCCCACTCCCCGTATGGCCAACTAGCGCCGTATACGAGCCTTCTTTTATCGTTAAATTAATATCATACAACGCTCTTTGTTCAAAAGGTGTATGGGGTTGGTAAGTAAACCCTACTTGTTCAAAGCGGATGTCCATAACCATTCCACCATCCTTTCTTCTGACATGTAATCTGCGGGCACTTCGATACCTTGAGCGCGCATTTCAGCTTTTAATTTTTCTGGAAACGGCAAGTCTAAGCCCATTTCAATTAAATCTTGACCCGCTGAAAAAATTTCTTCAGGCAGCCCTTCCTGGAAAACGCGACCTTCACGCATCACTAAGACACGTGTTGCATTTGCTGCTTCATCAATATCATGTGTGATGGAGATTACAGTAATATTTTTCTCTTCACGAATCTCTTGAATCGTATTGATAACTTCCATACGTCCTTCTGGATCTAGCATACTTGTTGCTTCATCGAGAATAATCACATCTGGACTTAACGCAACCACACCGGCGATCGCTACTCGTTGTTTTTGGCCACCAGATAGACGGACCGGTTCTTTAGAAGCAAAGTCACTCATACGCACTTTTTCAAGCGATTCTTTAACAATACGTAACATATCGTCACGAGCGACACCATGATTTTCTAAACCAAACGCAACATCATCCTCAACAGTTGATCCCACAAATTGGTTATCAGGATTTTGGAACACCATTCCGATTTTTTTACGAATTTCCCAGACATTTTCCTCGTTCATAGGTAACCCGTCGACAACAACTTCACCAGAAGATGGCACGATTAAGCCATTGATTGTTTTCGCTAATGTTGATTTACCTGAACCATTATGTCCAATTACCGCTAACCATTCACCTTGATAAACATTCAATGTCACATCTGTTAAAGCTTGACGCTCATCATCTTCTTGATATTTAAAATTTACCTTACTTAATTCAATAATTGGTTTCATTTTTCTCACCATATCTATGTATTTGACATTACTCTAAAAATATAAAAAAATAAGCTAGCTTATATTAGCTAACCCTGATAATCATTTTATTATCATAACTTATAGTACCTAAAAAACCTGAAAAATTCAATTAAATAAGCAAATTCAGCCTATTTCTTTTGTGAAAACACAAACGATGTAAAAATGTATAAAAAAAACACTTTATGATGAACGCTAGCTCCCTAACCCACAAGTTAGGGAGTAGCCACCACGAGCTAGACTTAAGTCAAAATGAATTGACTCAACATCATAACACTCTAAATAAATCATCAATAAAGTGATGGTATAGTTTTTATGTTAGACAAGTTCTAAAATAACCATTTTTGCTGCGTCTCCGCGGCGTGGTTCTGTTTTTAAGATACGTGTGTAACCACCGTTACGTTCAGCATAACGAGGAGCGATATCGTTGAATAACTTTTGTAAAGCTGATTCAACAACGATTCCATCATTTTCTTCACGAACATCAGCAACTTCATTTCTTACGAAAGCAGCAGCTTGACGGCGTGCATGTAAATCTCCACGTTTACCTAAAGTAATCATTTTTTCAGCAAGAGAACGAACTTCTTTAGCACGAGCTTCAGTTGTTACGATTCTTTCGTTGATCAATAAGTCAGTAGTTAAATCACGTAACATTGCTTTACGTTGACTACTTGTACGGCCTAATTTACGATAACTCACGTTGTTTCCCTCCTTACTTAAGAAAAATTCTAGTCGTCTTGGCGTAATGAAAGTTCTAATTCGTTAAGTTTGAACTTAACTTCATCTAGAGACTTACGTCCTAAATTACGAACTTTAATCATTTCAGCTTCAGATTTATTAGTTAATTCTTGTACAGAGTTGATACCTGCTCTCTTCAAGCAGTTGTATGAACGAACTGATAAGTCTAACTCTTCAATCGTCATTTCAAGCATTTTTTCTTTTTGAGTTTCTTCTTTTTCTACCATGATTTCAGCATGTTTAGCTTCATCCGTTAGATTTACGAAGATATCTAAATGCTCAGTAAGAATTTTAGCAGCTAAGCTAATAGATTCTTGTGGCTTAATTGATCCATCTGTCCAAACTTCAAGGGTTAATTTATCGAAGTCATCACGACGTCCGACACGAGTATTTTCCACTTGATAATTTACACGACGCACTGGTGTGTAAATTGAGTCAACAGGTAATACACCGATTGGCATATCTTCTGTTTTATTCTCTTCAGCTTGTACATAGCCTCGACCTGGTTTTACAACCAATTTTGCATGGAAAGTTGCACCTTCTGCAACAGTACATAGGTATAAATCTTTATTTAAAATTTCAACATCACTGTCGACAATAATGTCGCCTGCTGTGACAACAGCTGGACCAGTAACATCTATTTCAAGGGATTTTTCTTCTTCAGCATAAAGCTTTAATGCTAATCCTTTAATGTTCAAAATGATTTGAGTTACATCTTCTCTCACGCCAGGGACGGTTGAGAATTCATGTAATACGCCATCAATTTGTAAATTAGTGATAGCTGCTCCGGGTAAAGAAGACAGTAAAATACGACGAAGAGAATTACCTAAAGTAGTCCCATAACCTCTTTCAAGTGGTTCAATGACGAACTTGCCATAATCTCTATCCTCATCAATTTTGGTGATTCGTGGTTTTTCAAATTCAATCATTTTTGTCTATACCCCTTTCAAAACGAAAAGTGTTCAGTTCAATGACGTTCAAGTTACGTTCAAAATGAAAGACGCTCATTAAACACGACGGCGTTTTGGAGGGCGGCATCCATTATGAGGAACTGGTGTTACGTCACGAATTGCAGTCACTTCTAAACCTGTTGCTTGTAATGAACGAATTGCTGCTTCACGACCAGAACCAGGGCCTTTAACTGTAACTTCAACAGTTTTCAAACCATGTTCCATAGCTGTTTTTGTAGCTGCTTCAGCTGCCATTTGGGCTGCGAATGGTGTAGCTTTTTTACTACCTTTGAATCCTAAAGATCCAGCAGATGACCATGAAATAGCATTTCCGTGTACATCTGTAATCATAATGATAGTATTGTTGAATGTTGAATGGATATGCGCGATACCAGCTTCAATATTCTTTTTGATACGACGTTTTCTGCTAACTTTTTTTGCTACCATGAAGTTCTAACCTCCTTCATAAGTTAATTATTATTTTTTCTTGCCAGCGATAGCACGGGCTGGGCCTTTACGAGTACGTGCATTGTTTTTTGTGTTTTGTCCGCGAACTGGTAAACCACGACGGTGACGGATTCCTCGGTATGAACCGATTTCCATTAATCGTTTGATGTTTAAGTTAACTTCACGACGTAAGTCACCTTCAACTTTAAGTTTATCAATCTCAGCACGGATTTTATCTAATTGATCGTTTGTTAAGTCACGAACACGAATATCTTCTGATACTCCAGCGTCAGCTAACACTTTTTGAGCGGTATTTTTACCGATACCAAAAATGTATGTTAATGAAATAACAACTCGTTTCTCACGAGGGATATCTACTCCTGCAATACGAGCCATGTATATTACACCTCCTACTTATTAACCTTGGCGTTGTTTATGTTTTGGATTTTCGCAAATAACCATAACTCGACCTTTACGGCGAATTACTTTGCATTTTTCGCAAATTGGTTTTACTGATGGTCTTACTTTCATGATTATACCTCCTTGATTTTACGGAGTGCACTATTTAAAGCGATAAGTAATGCGACCGCGAGTCAAGTCATACGGTGACAGTTCAACTGTTACCTTATCTCCTGGTAAGATTCGAATGTAGTGCATTCTGATTTTACCAGAAACATGAGCTAAAACTTCATGGCCATTTTCTAGTTCTACTTTAAACATCGCATTCGGCAAAGTATCAACAACTGTTCCTTCAATTTCAATCACATCTTCTTTTGCCACTTTGAGTACCTCCTTATTACTTGTTTGTTATCATTCACGATAAAAATCGCTATGGCACTCGGACATAGTCGAGAAAACTCAACTTGTCTATTATAACATAAAGCTAAAAATATTTAAAGCCTTTGTCTTAATAACCATAGGGCAAATTGACCTAATTTAACTCACAAGCATTCAAGTGTTTTCTCTTTCGGGCTTGAAGTTATTAAATGTTGTCGATGATTGTTTTAACATCTTCGAATACAACATCAATATCACGATTTCCATCGATAGTATGTAGAAGGCCGTTTTCTTTGTAGTATGCCAAAATTGGCGCGCTATCTTTAATATTAACCGCCAAACGATTTTTAACCACTTCTGGTTTATCGTCTTCGCGTTGGTAGAAATTGTGTCCACCACAACGATCGCAAGTATCTTCTACTTTAGGCATGTGGTTAAGTTTATGATAAGTTGCACCGCAATCTTTACACATAAAGCGTCCAGCTAGACGGTCGATTAAGACGTCTTCTTCAACATGAATTTCGATAACAGCATCTATCTTTTTGCCTAAATCTGTTAGAATTTCTTCTAACGCACTGCTTTGATCAAATGTACGTGGGAAACCATCTAGTAAAAAGCCCTTTTCAGTGTCTTGTTCAGCTAGACGTTCTTTCACGATACCATTTGTGACTTCGTCTGGTACAAGGTTGCCTGCATCAATATATGACTTAGCTAATTTTCCAAGTTCAGTACCATTTTTCATTGCCGCACGGAACATATCTCCAGTAGAAATATGTGGAATGTGGTAAGTGTCGATGATACGTTCTGCTTGAGTACCTTTTCCAGCACCGGGTAACCCCATAATAAGAATGTTCATTGGTTGATCCTCCTAGTAAGTTCGAGGCAGTGCTGAAGAATACTCTCCAGCACTTCGCTCTTACTCCACGATGAAGCCTGTATATTGGCGTTTCATCAATAAACCTTCCAATTGTTTAGCTGTTTCTAAAGCAACCCCAATCACGATTAACAAACTTGTTCCTCCCAAACCGATAGCGGCTGGTAAGTCAAAGACGTTTTGCGCAAGAATTGGAATTAAAGCAACAGCGGCTAAGAAAATAGCACCGGCAACACTCAAATGTTTTAACACGTTTGAAATGTATTCTTCAGTACCTTTCCCGGGACGCACACTTGGAATGTAACTACCTTGTTTTTGTAAATTCTCTGCCACTTTCTCAGGGTTTACTTGCACGAAAGCATAGAAGAAAGTGAAGGCTACGATAAGAATACCGTAAATAGTGCCACCTAAAGGCGTACTATAGTCAAACACTTGTCTTAATATTTCATACCAAGTTTCGCCACCTTTTGAGTTAGCAAACAACGATAAAATTTGACCTGGTGTCGTAATCAATGAACTAGCAAAGATTACTGGGATCACACCAGCTGCATTTACCTTCAACGGTAGGTAACTACTTTGTGGAGCTCCAGCAACTCTCTTTGTATATTGAATCGGCAATTTACGCTCTGCTTGGTTAAAGTATGTAACAAACGTCACGATTAATAAAATTGCTAATAATAATAAAACAACAAAAATCACGGATTTCCATAAGTTTTCTGACTTAACGTTAATAAAGTAATCTTCAATAATTGATTTAATTCCTTTTGGCACACGAGAGATAATACCGGCAAAGATAATCATTGAAACACCGTTTCCGATTCCTTTTTCAGTAATTTGTTCTCCCAACCAAGTAACTAACATTGTACCGGCTGTTAAGATGATACCAATCACGATATAAGTCTTTAGACCTTTCTCGATTAAGAAACTGCGACCCGCAAATTGGTTAAATCCAGCAGTTAACATGATAGATTGCATGAATCCCATGAATAACGTTAAATAACGTGTTGCTTGATTTAATTTACGACGGCCAACTTCTCCTTGCTTAGACCACTCGACAAACTTCGGCACGATGTCCATTTGAAGTAATTGAATAATAATTGAAGAAGTAATATATGGAGAAACTCCCATTGCGAACAATGAGAAATTTTCCATAGCACTACCACTTACTGTATTAATCATGTTAAATAATGGATTTGAACTTAGTTTTGCTAATGCTTTAACATCCACTCCTGGAACCGTTATATGAGCTCCTAGTCGAAAAGCGAACAGAATGAACAACGTAAATAGAATTCTACTACGAATGCTTTTTTCCTTAAACGCACTTTTCAATAGTTTAAACATTAGATCACCTCGATTGATCCACCAGCTGCTTCGATAGCTTCTTGAGCAGCTTTAGAGAATTTAGCAGCTTTCACTGTTAATTTCTTAGTTAAAGAACCGTTAGCTAATACTTTGATACCAGCTTTTTCATCTTTAACAATACCAGCTTCAACTAAGATTGCAGGAGTAACTTCTGCTCCGTTTTCGAATTTTTCTAAAACGTCTAAGTTGATTACAGCGTATTCTTTACGGTTAATGTTTGTGAATCCACGTTTTGGTAAGCGTTGGAATAATGGTGTTTGACCACCTTCAAATCCTAAACGAACGCCACCGCCTGAACGAGCTTTTTGACCTTTTTGACCTCTACCAGCTGTTTTACCATTACCAGATGAAGTTCCGCGTCCAACTCTGTTACGTACGTGTCTTGATCCTTCTGAAGGTTGTAATTCATGAAGTTTCATACTTGGGCACCTCCTTATTTGTAGTCTAACTTTTAAATATTAAACTTCTTCAACGTCCACTAAATGTGAAACAGTTCTAACCATACCTTTGATTGCTTCGTTAGCAGGCTTAACTACTGAGCTGTTAGTTTTACCTAAGCCCAAAGCTTTAACTGTATCACGTTGGTTTTGAGGACGTCCGATAACGCTGCGTTTTAAAGTAATTTTTAATTCTGACATTACCATGTCCTCCTTATCCGATGATATCTTCTACAGTTTTGCCACGTAATTCAGCAACTTCTTCAACACGTTTTAAGCGAGACATTCCTTCGATTGTCGCACGAATAACGTTAATTGGAGTGTTTGAACCTAATGATTTAGATGTTACATCAGCAACACCTGCAAGTTCTAAGACGGCACGAACTGGGCCACCAGCAGCAACTCCAGAACCGGCTACAGCAGGTTTCATTAAGATGCGTCCACCACCAAAGCTTCCAATTACTTCATGAGGAAGGGTAGAACCTACCATTGGTACTTCAATTAAGTTTTTCTTAGCGTCTTCAATCGCTTTACGGATTGCTTCAGGTACTTCTTGTGCTTTACCAGTACCGAAACCTACGTGTCCGTTTCTATCTCCAACTACTACTAATGCAGCAAAACGTAAACGACGTCCACCTTTTACAACCTTAGTAACACGGTTGATAGCTACAACGCGGTCTTCTAATTCCAAACCTTTTGGATCGATATAAACCATGAATGGTAATCCTCCTTTTCCTAAAATTCTAGTCCATTTTCACGTGCTGCTTCAGCTAGTGCTGCAACACGGCCATGGTAAAGGTAACCACCACGGTCGAAGACTACTTTTTTATTTCCTTTTGCAACTGCGCGTTCAGCAACTAATTTACCAACTGCGGCAGCTTGTTCAACTTTAGTTCCACCTGAAATTTCTTTATCTAAGGTAGAGGCACTTGCTAGCGTCACACCCGCTACGTCATCAATTAATTGAGCGTAGATGTTAGCGTTCGAACGGAACACATTTAAGCGTGGGCACTCAGCAGTACCAGAAATGTTTTTTCTTACACGTTTATGTCTTTTCAGACGTGTTTTATTTTTATCTGGTTTAGAAATCACAATTGTCACCTCTTTAATTTATTTTTTGCGGTTAAGACTATTTACCAGTCTTACCTTCTTTACGTCGTACAAATTCACCAACATAGCAAATTCCTTTACCTTTATAAGGTTCTGGAGGACGTACTCCACGGATGTTAGCAGCTAATTCACCAACGTGTTCTTTGTTAGCACCTTTAACTACAACTTTTGTATTTGAAGGAACTTCAATTGTAATTCCTTCTTGAGCTTCAAACTCAACTGGATGAGAGTATCCAACGTTCAATACAAGTTTTGATCCTTGCATTTGTGCACGGTACCCAACCCCGATAAGTTCTAATTCTTTAGCAAAACCTTCACTTACACCTGTCACCATGTTGAATAGGTTAGAACGCATTGTTCCGTGTAATGAACGGTTTTCTTTAGCATCGTTTTCACGAGTTAAAGTAATTTCATTTCCTTCGATATTGATTGCGATTTGGCTAGCAAATTCGCGGCTCAATTCACCTTTAGGACCTTTAACAGTCACAACGTTTCCGTTTTGTTCAACTGTTACGCCTGCAGGAATGATTATTGATTTATTACCAATACGGCTCACTCAAGACACCTCCTTATATACTTTTACTGATTACCAAACGTAAGCTAATACTTCGCCACCAATTTTACGTTGTCTAGCTTCTTTATCAGTGATTACACCTTCTGAAGTAGAAATGATTGCGATACCTAGTCCGTTTAATACTTTAGGAACTTCATCAGCTTTAACATAAGCTCTTAGTCCTGGTTTTGAAATACGTTTTAAGTTTGTAATAACACGCTCTTCGTTACGACCATATTTTAAGAAAACACGGATAACGCCTTGCTTGTCATCTTCGATGTATTCAACATCGCGGATGAATCCTTCGTTTTTAAGGATGTTCGCGATATCAAGTTTGATTTTAGATGCAGGAACTTCTAACATTTCATGTTTAACCATGTTAGCATTACGAATGCGCGTTAGTAAGTCTGCGATTGGATCTGTCATGACCATTGAATTATGTACCTCCTTCTATGCGGGATTATAGGTTTACCAGCTAGCTTTCTTCACGCCGGGAATTTGTCCTTTATAGGCAAGTTCGCGGAAGCAAATACGGCAAAGTTTAAATTTGCGATAAACTGAATGTGGACGACCACAACGTTCACAACGAGTGTACTCTTGAGTAGAGAATTTAGCTGGACGTTTGTTTTTAGCAATCATTGATTTTTTAGCCACGTAGTTCGCCTCCTTTTATTATTTTTGGAATGGCATTCCAAGTTGTGTTAACAATTCACGTGATTCTTCGTCAGTGTTAGCAGTTGTAACGATAACGATATCCATACCACGTACTTTATCTACTAAATCGTAGTCTACTTCAGGGAAGATTAATTGTTCTTTAACACCTAAAGTGTAGTTACCACGACCGTCGAATGATTTAGTGCTTACACCATGGAAGTCACGTACACGAGGTAAAGAAACAGTTACTAATTTATCTAAGAATTCGTACATTCTTTCGCCACGTAAAGTTACTTTACAGCCGATAGGCATACCTTCACGTAATCTAAATCCAGCAATTGATTTCTTTGCCTTCGTAATAACAGGTTTTTGACCTGAAATTAACGTTAATTCTTCCACAGCTTTATCTAAAGTTTTTGTGTTAGATACAGCTTCACCTACACCCATGTTGATAACGATTTTCTCAACTTTTGGTGTTTGCATGATTGAGCTATAATTGAATTTCTCCATTAAAGCAGGAGTTACTTCGTTTAAATATTTTTCTTTTAGGCGGTTCATTTCCGTCGGTCCCTCCTTTCGTTACTATTACTTATCTAAAACTTCTCCAGTTTTCTTAGAAACGCGTACTTTTTTACCGTCTACCTCTTTGTGGCCAACACGAGTTGCTTCGCCAGTAGTTGGGTCAACCACCATTACGTTTGATACGTGAATTGGTGCCTCAGTTTCGATAATTCCACCTTGAGGAGCAGTAGCACTAGGCTTTTGGTGTTTCTTAACCATGTTGATTCCTTCAACGATGACTTGATCTTTTTTAGGGAACGCAGTTAATACTACGCCTTCTTTGTTTTTGTCTTTACCAGTGATAACTTTTACTTTATCGCCTTTTTTAACAAACATATTGTCTCGCACCTCCTTTAACTAACATGTAATTATAATACTTCTGGTGCTAATGAAATAATTTTCATGAAGTTACTATCACGTAATTCACGAGCAACAGGTCCAAAGATACGAGTTCCACGTGGGCTCTTATCGTCACGGATAATTACACATGCATTTTCATCAAATTTAATATATGAACCGTCAGCACGACGAGCTCCTGATTTTGTTCTTACGATTACAGCTTTGACAACTTCACCTTTTTTAACAACTCCACCTGGCGTAGCACTTTTAACGGTAGCAACGATGATGTCACCGATGTTAGCGTTGTTACGGCCTGAACCACCAAGAACACGAATTGTTAAGACTTCTTTAGCACCTGAGTTGTCAGCTACTTTCAAACGACTTTCTGTTTGGATCACTATAGTATCCTCCTTTCAGATTTAAACTTACAATCTATAGGAAAATCTCGATTAAATGATAACCGCTTCTTCAACTACCTCTAATAAACGGAAACGTTTAGTAGCAGATAATGGACGAGTTTCCATAATTTTCACGATATCTCCAACTTTTGCAACATTGTTTTCATCGTGTGCTTTGTATTTCTTAGAATATTTAACACGTTTACCGTATACTTTGTGTGTTTTTCTTGTTTCGACAACAACTGTAATAGTTTTGTCCATTTTATCTGAAACAACACGGCCTTGATAAACTTTACGTTCATTTCTTTCAGTCATACGTATGGCCTCCTTCCACTATTACTTAACTTCTTGCTCACGCAAAACAGTTTTAATGCGGGCAATCGATTGACGTACTTTTTTAATACGTGATGTATCTTCTAATTGACCAGTAGCTAATTGGAATCTTAAGTTGAATAATTCTTCTTTAAATTCTTTTTCTTTAGCTTGTAATTCAGCAGTGGTTAATTCTTTGATTTCATTAGCCTTCATTCGATTCACCACCCATTTCTTCGCGTTTTACAATTTTAGTTTTCACTGGTAATTTGTGAGAAGCTAAACGTAATGCTTCACGTGCTACTTCTTCTGATACACCAGCGATTTCAAACATGATTTTACCACGTTTAACAGGTGCTACCCAACCTTCAGGTGCCCCTTTACCTTTACCCATACGAACTCCGATAGCTTTAGAAGTGTATGATTTGTGAGGGAAAATTTTGATCCATACTTTCCCTCCACGTTTCATATGACGAGTCATCGCAATACGAGCCGCTTCGATTTGACGGTTTGTAATCCATTTAGAATCAACCGCTTGTAAACCATATTCACCAAAAGTTACTTCTTTACCACCTTTGGCTTCACCACGCATTTTCCCACGGAATTCACGACGGTGTTTTACACGTTTAGGTACTAACATGTTTATTTCCCTCCTTTCTCAGTGTTTTTAACTCCTGGAAGGATTTCTCCACGGTAGATCCAAACTTTAACGCCTAATTTACCGTAAGTTGTGTCTGCTTCTTCCCATGCGTAGTCAATATCTGCACGCAATGTGTGTAAAGGAACAGTTCCTTCTGAGTAACCTTCTGAACGAGCGATATCAGCTCCGTTTAAACGACCAGAAACCATAGTTTTGATCCCTTGAGCTCCAGCTCTCATTGTACGTTGGATTGCTTGTTTTTGAGCACGACGGAAAGCAACACGGTTTTCTAATTGACGTGCAATTCCTTCGCCGACTAATTTAGCATCCAAGTCAGGTTTTTTAATTTCTACAATGTTAATATGCACTCTCTTACCAGTTAATGCATTTAATTCTTTACGTAACTTCTCAACCTCTGATCCGCCTTTACCAATTACCATACCTGGTTTAGCTGTATGGATTGATACGTTAACGCGGTTTGCAGCGCGTTCGATTTCAATTGTTGAAACTGCGGCATCAGCTAGGTTTTTCGCAATATACTTGCGGATGTTTAAGTCTTCGTGTAAGTATTCTGCGTATTCTTTTTCGGCATACCATTTAGCATCCCAGTCGCGAATAATGCCAACACGCATTCCTATTGGATGTACTTTTTGACCCACTGAATGTCCCTCCTATTTCTCAGTCACTACTACTGTAATATGACTTGTTCTTTTGTTGATTGGTGAAGCTGAACCTTTCGCACGTGGACGGAAACGTTTCATCGTTGGTCCTTCGTTAACAAATGCTTCAGATACTACCAATTTTTCAACATCTAAATCAAAGTTGTTTTCTGCATTAGCTACAGCAGACATTAATACTTTTTCAATTAGACCAGCTGCTTTGTTTGGAGTGTATTTCAAGATTGAAATAGCTTCCGCAACGCTTTTACCTCTAATTAAGTCGATCACTAAACGTGATTTACGAGGTGAAGTGCGTACTGTTTTAGCAGTTGCTCTTGCTGAAGTAATTTGTTCTGTCATTTGCAATTCCTCCCCTCAATAATTAGCGGCCTGTTTTTTTATCGTCAGCGGCGTGACCTTTGTATGTTCTTGTTGGTGCAAATTCACCTAATTTGTGCCCAACCATGTCTTCTTGAATGTAAACTGGCACATGTTTTCTACCATCATAAACTGCGATAGTTAACCCTACAAAGTTAGGGAAGATTGTAGAACGACGTGACCAAGTTTTGATTACTTGTTTTTTCTCTGAATCTTTTTGCTCTAATACTTTTTTCATTAAATGATCATCGCAAAAAGGTCCTTTCTTCAAACTACGTCCCATGGTGAACCTCCTCTCAAAATTTACGGTTAGTTATAACCTAATTATTTTGTTTTACGACGACGAACGATTAACTTATCATTCTTATTTTTCTTACGAGTTTTGTAACCCAATGTAGGTTTGCCCCATGGCGTCATTGGTGATGGACGTCCAATTGGTGCTTTACCTTCACCACCACCGTGTGGGTGATCGTTAGGGTTCATTACGCTACCACGTACTGTTGGGCGTTTACGCATCCAACGGCTACGTCCAGCTTTACCGATGTTTACTAATTCATGTTGCTCGTTACCTACAGAACCGATTGTCGCACGACAAGTTCCTAGGATCATACGAACTTCACCAGAGTTTAAGCGGATTAATACGTATTTGCCTTCTTTACCTAAAACTTGCGCTTTAGTACCAGCAGAACGGATTAATTGTCCACCTTTACCAGGTTTAGTTTCAATGTTATGGATTACAGTACCTACAGGGATGTTAGCTAATGGTAACGCGTTACCAACTTTAATATCCGCTTCTGGTCCAGAAACTAATTTGTCTCCTACTTGTAGTCCTTTTGGAGCTAAGATGTATGCTTTCACACCATCTTCATAGTGAACTAACGCAATGTTAGCTGTTCTATTTGGATCGTATTCAATAGTTTTAACTGTTGCTACGACGTTATCTTTATTACGTTTGAAGTCAATCAAACGGTATTGACGTTTGTGTCCTCCACCTTGGTGGCGTACAGTGATACGTCCCATGTTGTTACGACCAGCGTTGTTTTTAGATGATTGTAACAATGTTTTTTCTGGTTTATTAGTTGTAATATCAGAAAAATCTAGGGATGTCATGTTACGACGACCATTCGTGGTTGGTTTGTAGTGTTTAATGCCCACGTTAAATTCCCTCCTACTTAAAAATGAGTAGCTATTTTAGTTGCTTATTCAGCACTAAATAATTCGATATCTTTTGAATCTTTAGTTAGAGTCACGATTGCTTTACGGCGTTTGCTAGTATAACCAGCGTAGCGACCCATACGTTTGAATTTAGGTTTAACATTCATGATGTTAACTTTTTCAACTTTTACACCAAATACTGATTCAACAGCTTGTTTAACTAATGTTTTGTTAGCACGAGTATCTACATCAAATGTGTATTTTTTCTCGTCCATAGCAAGCATTGAAGCTTCAGTAATAACTGGTTTTTTAATTAAGTCATGTAATTCCATTATACAAGTACCTCCTCTAATTGAGTAAGAGCGGCTTGAGTAATTAACATTTTGTTGTTAGATACTACATCTAAAACAGATACGTTATCAGCAGAAACTACAGAAACATTTGGTAAGTTACGAGCTGATAAAGCTGCGAAATCATTTCCGCTTTCTAAAACTACTAATACTTTTGTAGATACCTCTAAATTAGCTAAAACTTCTTTGAAGTTTTTAGTTTTTGGTGCGTCAAATGTTAATCCATCTACTACCACCAAATTATTTTCAGCAACTTTTTCAGATAATACTGAGCGAATTGCTAAGCGACGAACTTTTTTAGGAAGTTTGTAGCTGTATGAACGTGGTGTTGGTCCGAATACAACGCCACCTCCACGCCATTGTGGTGAGCGGATTGATCCTTGACGTGCACGACCAGTTCCTTTTTGGCGCCATGGCTTACGGCCACCACCGCGGACTGCGCTACGATTTTTAACTGCGTGTGTTCCTTGTCTTAAAGAAGCACGTTGCATGATGATTGCATCGAATACGACACTTTCATTTGGTTCGATACCGAAAATAGCGTCGTTTAATTCGATTTCACCATTTTTAGTACCATCTTGTTTGAATAATGCTACAGTAGTCATTCCTTAGTTCCTCCTTCCTTCAACAATTATTTAGCAGACTTAACTGCTTGCTGGATTTGAACTAATGATTTCTTAGAACCTGGTACATTACCTTTGATTAAGATAACGTTTTTCTCAACGTCAACACGTACAATTTCAAGGTTTTGAATTGTCACGCGGTCGCCACCCATTTGACCAGCTAATTTTTTATTTTTAAATACGCGGTTCGGATCTACAGGACCCATTGAACCAGGACGACGGTGATATCTAGAACCATGACTCATTGGTCCACGAGCTTGTCCATGGCGTTTGATAACCCCTTGGAAACCTTTACCCTTAGTGGTACCAGTAACGTCTACGATATCTCCAGCTTGGAAAACATCCACTTTAATTTCTTGTCCTACTTCGTATTCTCCTAGCTCAACATCAGTAAATTCTTTAATGAAGCGCTTAGGAGTTGCACTTGCTTTTGCAACATGACCCATAGCAGGTTTGTTTGATAAAACTTCACGTTTGTCTTGGAAACCAACCTGAATAGCTTCGTAACCGTCTGTTTCGTTTGTTTTAACTTGTAAAACAACGTTAGCAGCCGCTTCGATAACTGTTACAGGGATTAGCTCACCGTTCTCAGTAAAGATTTGTGTCATACCTACTTTTGTTCCTAAGATTCCTTTGGTCATGATTACACCTCCATCATCTTATTTTTTATAGTTTGATCTCAATATTTACACCGCTTGGTAAGTCTAGCTTCATTAAAGCATCAACTGTTTTTGGTGTTGGATTCACAATGTCAATTAAACGTTTGTGAGTTCGCATTTCAAATTGTTCACGAGAATCTTTGTACTTATGTGTCGCACGGATTACTGTGTATAGAGAACGCTCTGTTGGCAATGGAATTGGTCCAGAAATGTCTGCCCCAGTTCTTTTTGCTGTTTCAACGATTTTCTCCGCCGCTTGATCTAAGATACGGTGTTCATACGCTTTTAAACGAATACGAATTTTTTGCTTTGCCATATTTTTCCCTCCTTCGCCTACTTTAAAATTAGACATAGCTCCACGAAAATATCCGATACGACCTTCCATGGCAACTCTTCCGGGCGTGTCGCAACCTTTCGCTTCCCAGCCTGAAGGCTTTCTTCGAATAGCCCCCTGTGTCGTGATTGTCTATGCACAACACTTCTAATAGTATACAAAAAAAAAAGCCTGCATGCAAGCTTTTTTTGATTATTTTTTTAATTTTTATTGCAACCATGGATAGGCTTCAAGGACTCTTGCTAATTGAGCACGTAAGTAATCTTTAGCTTCACCTTCAGCTAAACCATCCACTACTGCACTCGCATTTGTATAGTCTTCGTATGTAAATTCCATTGATGGTCGAACACCTTCTTCTCCTACTAAAACAGCAACTAATGATTCCGCGTAGGCTTCATCTGTTCCTGGTTCGATTGCAACTGATTCACTATCCGTTTGTTCATTTGTTTCGACTGCTACAGATACTTCTTCGCCTGATAGAATAGCTAATAATGTGGTTTTAAACGCATCGTCAGATAAAGTTTCTTCTATTATATTACGTACACGTTCGATATCCGTTTCATTTGTTTCATCTTTAAAGCTAGCTTCAGTTACTTTATCGCCTTTTAGGACATTATCGTTAAACAAATTGTTAACTTCTTTTAATGCTGCCCACTTAGTTTTAGCATTTTCAACTAACATCAATTGTTCCTCTGAATCTTTAACAACTTTTTTTACTTCGCTAATTTTTTTGTCACTTATCTTTTTAGCAAGATACACGTGCTTATCATTCAAATATAAATCTTCCGCACTTAATTTATTATCTGTATTTTCATTCGTTGTTTTTGTTTGTTTCTCGTTTGTTTTATTTTTTTCGGTAGAGATTGTTTCACCCACGAGATTAGCTGTTAGTTTTTCTGTTTGATCTTTAGAATATTTTACACCAATTACAATTGAGCCCAAAGCAAAAATAGCCGATAATAACAGAATCAGAAAGCTCTTTTTATTCATTTCGAAACCTCCAATTTTTCTTCATTCATTTTATAGGATACCTTATTTATACAGGTGAAACAACTAAAATTTTATTTTTGGAACAAAAAAAAAGCTAGTAGCCGAAGCTACTAGCTTAATAACGTTGTAAGTTAGCAAAGACTAAGCTTTGATTGTTGAAACAACACCTGAACCTACAGTACGTCCACCTTCACGAATTGAGAAACGAGTTCCTTCTTCGATAGCGATTGGGTGGATTAATTCAACGTCGATTGTTACGTTGTCGCCAGGCATAACCATTTCAGTTCCTTCTGGTAACTCGATAACACCTGTAACGTCAGTTGTACGGAAGTAGAATTGAGGACGGTAGTTACCGAAGAATGGAGTATGACGTCCACCTTCTTCTTTGCTCAATACGTATACTTCAGCGTTAAATTTTGTATGTGGAGTAATAGTTCCTGGTTGAGCTAATACTTGACCACGTTGGATATCATCACGTGAAACACCACGTAATAATGCACCGATGTTGTCTCCAGCTTCAGCGTAATCTAATAATTTACGGAACATTTCAACACCAGTAACTGTTGTTTTAGAAGTTTCTTCAGCAATACCGATAACTTCAACTTCGTCACCAACTTTGATTTGTCCACGTTCAACACGTCCTGTCGCAACAGTACCACGACCAGTGATTGAGAACACGTCCTCAACTGGCATCATGAATGGTTTGTCATGGTCACGTTCTGGAGTTGGGATGTAAGCATCAACTTCAGCCATTAATTCTAAGATTTTAGCTTCGTATTCTTCGTCGCCTTCTAAAGCGCGTAAAGCAGAACCAGCTACGATTGGAGTATCGTCACCAGGGAATTCGTATTCTGATAATAAGTCACGAACTTCCATTTCTACTAATTCTAATAATTCTTCGTCATCAACCATATCCATTTTGTTTAAGAAAACAACGATGTATGGTACACCAACGTTACGAGATAATAAGATATGCTCGCGTGTTTGTGGCATTGGGCCGTCAGCAGCAGATACTACTAAGATAGCTCCGTCCATTTGAGCAGCACCTGTGATCATGTTTTTAACATAGTCAGCATGTCCTGGGCAGTCTACGTGAGCGTAGTGACGGTTTTCAGTTTCGTACTCGATGTGAGAAGTAGAAATTGTAATTCCACGTTCTTTTTCTTCTGGAGCGTTATCGATTTCATCGTAACCTTTAGCTTCTCCACCTAAAGCTTTTGCTAATACAGTTGCGATAGCAGCTGATAATGTAGTTTTACCATGGTCAACGTGTCCGATTGTACCAATATTTACATGGGGTTTAGAACGGTCAAATTTTTCTTTAGCCATTTTAATATGTTCCTCCTAATATATATATGTTTTTTTATTCGATAAACCTCCCGCCACACAGACGGGAGTTTAATCTCAAATTATATTTTACATGATTTTCCCTAAAATGAATAGCCCTAGCTATTATTCAGCTGAAGATCCACCATTTTTCTTGATGATTTCTTCTTGAATAGATTTAGGAACGTCTTCATAGTGGTCGAATACCATCATGAATGTACCACGTCCTTGAGTTGCAGAACGTAATGTAGTTGCGTAACCAAACATTTCTGATAATGGAACCATAGCGTTCACGATTTGTGAGTTACCATGAGCTTCCATACCTTCAACGCGTCCACGACGAGCTGTTACGTGTCCCATAATATCTCCTAAGAAATCTTCTGGTACAGTAATAGTAACTTTCATCATTGGCTCTAAGATTACTGGGTTAGCTTTCTTAGCTGCAGCTTTTAATGCCATAGAGGCAGCTACACGGAAAGCAGTTTCGTTAGAATCGACATCATGGTATGAACCATCATAAAGTTTTGCTTTAATATCAACTAATGGATATCCAGCAAGAACCCCGTTGTCCATAGAGTCAGCTAATCCTTTTTCAACAGCTGGGATGTATTCACGAGGAACCACACCACCAACGATTGCATTTTCGAACTCGAAGCCTTTACCTTCTTCGTTTGGAGTGAATTCAACCCAAACGTGTCCGTATTGACCTTTACCACCAGACTGACGTACAAATTTACCTTCAGCTTGTGTTAATGGTGCACGGAATGTTTCACGGTAAGATACTTGAGGAGCCCCTACGTTAGCTTCAACTTTAAACTCACGACGCATACGGTCAACAAGAACGTCCAAGTGAAGTTCTCCCATTCCTGAGATAACTGTTTCCCCTGTTTCAACGTTAGTTTCAACACGGAATGATGGATCTTCTTCTGCAAGTTTTTGTAAAGCAACACCCATTTTATCTTGGTCAGCTTTTGATTTTGGTTCAACAGCGACTTGGATAACTGGTTCTGGGAATTCAATTGATTCTAAGATAACTGGTGAGTCCATCGCACATAGCGTGTCCCCTGTAGTAGTATCTTTAAGACCAACTGCCGCAGCAATATCACCTGAGTAAACAGTATCGATTTCTTCACGAGTGTTCGCGTGCATTTGTAGGATACGTCCGATACGCTCTTTTTTATCTTTAGAAGCGTTCAATACGTAAGATCCACTTTCAAGTACACCTGAGTAAACACGGAAGAATGTTAAACGACCTACGAATGGGTCAGTCATAACTTTAAATGCTAATGATGCGAATGGTGCTGAATCATCAGCAGGGCGAGTGATTTCTTCACCAGTTTTAGAATCAGTACCTTTAATAGCATCGATATCTAATGGAGAAGGTAAGTATGCTAAAACAGCATCTAACATCAACTGTACCCCTTTATTTTTGAAAGCTGAACCAGCTAATACTGGGAAGAATTCAACGTTGATTGTTGCTTGGCGAATGCCTTCAACTAATTCCTCGTCAGTGATTTCTTCACCGTCAAGGTATTTCATCATTAAGTCTTCGTTAGTTTCTGCTACTGCTTCCACTAATTTTTCACGGTATTCTTTAGCTTGTTCCATGTATTCTTCTGGAATATCAGTTTCTTGGATGTCAGTTCCTAAATCGTTTGTATAGATTTCGGCTTTCATCTTAACTAAGTCGATAATTCCTGTGAAGTTTTCTTCTGAACCGATTGGTAATTGAATTGGGTGAGCATTAGCTCCTAAACGATCATGTAAAGATTTTACAGAGTATAGGAAGTCTGCACCGATTTTATCCATTTTGTTACAGAATACAATACGTGGTACTTTATATTCTGTTGCTTGGCGCCAAACTGTTTCAGTTTGTGGTTCAACACCAGATTGTGAGTCAAGAACTGTTACTGCTCCATCTAATACGCGTAGAGAACGTTGTACTTCGATTGTGAAGTCCACGTGCCCTGGAGTATCGATGATGTTTACGCGGTAACCTTTCCATTGTGCTGTTGTAGCAGCTGAAGTGATAGTAATACCACGTTCTTGCTCTTGTTCCATCCAGTCCATTTGTGAAGCACCTTCATGTGTTTCACCAATTTTATGGATTTTACCAGTATAGTATAAAATACGCTCTGTTGTAGTAGTTTTACCCGCATCAACGTGAGCCATGATACCGATATTACGAGTTTTTTCAAGTGAAAATTCTCTAGCCACAGTAATTTCTCCTCTCCATATGTCAGTAATAAATTATCCGATTATAATAAATTGTTCGTAATACTTCAAATAAAAAGTATTGAAAATCTTACCAACGGAAATGAGCAAATGCTCTGTTCGCTTCTGCCATTTTATGAGTGTCTTCACGTTTTTTAACTGAAGCACCTGTATTGTTAGCAGCGTCCATTAATTCTTTAGCTAGACGTTGATCCATAGTGTGTTCTCCGCGTTTACGAGAGAAGTCTACGATCCAACGTAATGCTAAAGCTGTTTGACGAGCTGGGCGTACCTCAACTGGTACTTGGTAGTTAGAACCACCCACACGACGAGCTTTAACTTCTAAGTCAGGTTTAACGTTATCCATTGCTTGTTCGAAAACTTCTAATGGGTCGTTACCTGTTGATTCTTTAATAATATCAAATGCGTTGTAAATGATGCTTGCAGCAGTTCCACGTTTACCATCTACCATTACACGGTTAATTAAACGAGTAACGTCTTGTGATTTGTAAATTGGATCTGGCAATACTTCACGTTTTGAGACAGGGCCTTTACGAGGCATTCAAATTCCTCCTTCCAGAATTCTAATTTTTTATGTGTTTTAATTTAAAATTATTTTGCTGCTTTAGGGCGTTTTGCACCGTATTTAGAACGGCTTTGTTTACGATCAGCTACACCAGCTGTATCTAAAGCACCACGAACTACGTGATAACGTACCCCTGGTAAGTCTTTTACACGTCCACCGCGGATTAAAACCACGCTATGTTCTTGTAAGTTATGACCGATACCTGGAATGTAAGCAGTCACCTCAATGTTGTTTGATAAACGTACACGGGCGAATTTACGTAAAGCTGAGTTTGGTTTTTTAGGCGTCATAGTACCTACACGAGTACAAACTCCACGTTTTTGAGGAGCGTTTGTGTTAGTATGAGCTTTTTTCAAACTGTTATAGCCTTTACCTAACGCAGGTGAGTCAGATTTAGTTGTTTTTGGTTTACGAGATTTACGTACCAATTGATTAATTGTTGGCATTATTTTTCCTCCTTCCCTAGCTGTCTTTCTAGTACCACACATCCTGGTGGTTCATTTTTTGAGATAAAAAAGTTTTGCAAGCTAACTTGCAAATATATTTATCTTTTAAAATGCTTTTCTGTAGACAGTCAGAACGTTCATATTTAAATATAAACCTGTACATAAAGCACCTTCAATATCTTACCACGGCGTTTTTTTTCTGTCAACAATTTATCTTTAAATTTATTTATCCTTTTTTTATTAAACTAACAGTAAAATAATTACAGAGAAATTAACCGTTTAACTAGGACAAGACTGTTTTTTTAGTCATTAAAGCGGTAAGATAAAGGTATTAAATTAAAGGAGCGAATTATTTTCATGAATTTAAAACAATTAGTTGGAATTGAAGCAGCAACTTATGTTAAAGATGGGATGACCGTTGGCTTAGGAACAGGTTCTACTGCTTACTATATGGTAGAAGAAATCGGTCGTCGTGTAAAAGAAGAAGGTTTAAACATTACAGGCGTTACCACTTCTAAAGCAACCGAAGCCCAAGCGCTAGCACTAGGCATCCCTTTAAAGAGTATCGATGAAGTCGAACATGTAGACGTAACCATTGACGGCGCTGACGAAATTAGCGCTGACTTCCAAGGGATTAAAGGTGGCGGTGCTGCCCTATTGTTCGAAAAAATTGTCGCAACTTATTCTGATAAAGTAATCTGGATTGTTGATGAATCAAAAATGGTGGAACACTTGGGGGCTTTTCCCTTACCGGTTGAAGTCATTCCATACGGTTCTGACCAATTAATGCGCCAATTTAGCGCGAAAGGCTTGAACCCTGTTTTAAGAACTAACGAAACTGGCGAGATAGTAAAAACTGACAGCCAAAACTACATTATCGATTTACAACTAGGAAAAATCGAAAACCCAACGGAATTAGCGGCTTACTTAACAAATCAAGTCGGAGTTGTTGAGCACGGCTTATTCTTAGATATGGTCAACACAGTGATTATTGGACGTCCATCAGGCGTAGAAACACTAACTCCCCGCGCTTAGCATTATAGTTGTTTAATACATTAGGAGGCGATACTTCATGAAAAAAATCGTTTTTATTCGACATGGTCAAAGTATTTGGAATCTTGAAAACAGATTCACTGGTTGGACCGACGTCCCTTTGAGTGACCAAGGAATTGAAGAAGCTCGGCAAGCAGGGCAAGCTTTAAAAGCTCATGATCTACAGTTTGACGAAGTGTATACATCTGTCTTGCAACGTGCTATTAGAACCGCTCATATTGTCATGGAAGAAATCGAACAATTATGGGTGCCTGAATTTAAGTCATGGCGCTTAAATGAACGACACTATGGCGCCTTACAAGGTTTAGACAAACACGACACTGCTGTTAAATATGGTGAGGAGCAAGTCAAATTATGGCGCCGTTCGTATGATGTCTTACCACCCTTGTTAGAACCTGGCGACGAACGTGATGCAGCCTTAGACCCACGTTATCACGATATCGACCCACATGTCATACCACGTGGTGAAAGTTTAGCGACAACGTTAGTTCGTACCTTACCATTTTGGCAAGATCATATCGCGCCTAAATTATTACACAACGAGACCATTTTGATTGTCGCTCACGGTAATTCGTTACGTTCACTAGCGATGCATCTCGAAGGATTAACCGAAGAAGAAGTACTCGACTTAGAAATTCCTACTGGAAAACCGCTTGTTTACGAGTTAAACGACGACTTGAGTTATCATCAAAAATATTATTTATAAACAAGAGGTTGTGCCTAAAGCGATTAGCTTCAAGAATTTAGTAGGAATAGCTGGGAATTGCTTCTCAAATTCCCAAGATATTTCGGCTTAATTCCGTAGAAGCTGCTTTAGGAACACCGTTTACCAAGAGGTTGTGCCTCACAAATGTCGTTATATATAAAAGGGAGTTGTGACAAAAAAATGTCACAGCTCCCTTTTTTCTATATGCACACTAGTAGTTTCATTCAAAAAAGACAGAACACGCTCATTAAACCAACGTGGCCTTAAAAACGGCACCGAATGTCCGGTGTAATTCACAATTTCTAATTTTGCATGCGACAATTGCTCAGCAACTTTTTCTAAATGCCCCGCATAAATGACATCACGCTCACCTTGTACTAGTAAAATAGGAAAGGTGAACTGCTGTAAATCATCTTTGCTCAACCCTGTGTCAGTTAAGGATAATTGAACTCGTCGCGCCCATTTCTTTAGACATAGGCCTCGCAACACTTTCAACAACAGTTCAGTCTTATAACGTTGGAAGGCCTTGATTCCCGCAACTGTCACATTAGGTGAGATCAAGACTAATTTTTTAACGTAACTCGGATAATACTTGGCAAATAACAAGGCAACGTTAGCGCCGTCACTAAATCCGACCATCGAAAGCTTGGTGATATGTTCCCGCACGACTAATTCGTGCAAATCCTCGACAATCATCTCAAAGGTTAACGTCTCTTGGGGATTGGTCGAACGTCCATGGTCACGCGTATCTAACCAAATCGTCTTAAACTGTTGGCTGAAGCGTTGCTTTTGTTTAATAAAATAATGATGATTTTGACTGTTGCCATGCAAAAACAACACCACTTCTTTATTTGTTTGGCCTAATATTTGGTAGGCAATGACTGCCCCATCTCTTGTCACCAACTGTTTGTCCACTGCCGTCACCTTCTTCATATCTTTGCCATAGTGTAACGCAAACATAAATATCTTGCGACTCTAGTGCTTCACTAATTTAATTAGTTATCCTTAAAATCAATTTTGACTTTATTTTCTTCTGATAATTTATTAATCCGTTCATTATGCTCTTCTACGGACTCATTCATTAATTGTTGGTAGTATTCTTTAGGAAACATCTCCTCTATAGAATCACCATACCCTTCACCGTCCACCGGATAGATAACTTCAGCCACTTGATAGTCACCACCTTCATTCAACAGTTTCATCGTTAGAGGAACACTTTCTCCGGTTACAGCCTCCAACCCTTCCGCTTGATCAAAACCTTCCAATAATGACCACAAATAAACGACTAAATATTGCCCTTTCTTTTGCGTGCCAAACACGACATGTGATTCTGCCTGTTGATCAGTGTACGCCAGATACCCACTCTCATTAACGCGATATCCCGAAATCACTTGATGAATTTCTGGTGCTAATTCTTGGACCTTATCTCCTATGTCATCTTTTCGACAACCTGCTAACACAACTAGTCCAAATAAACTAATTACCAATACTATCTTTCGCATACTACCCCTCTTTTCTTAAAACAACCTTTAAATAAACGTTTTTGTAATAAAAAACTGACGCCTTCAAGACGCCAGTTCCTCGCAATTCACTAGACTAAACAGTTTGTCAAAATTTGATGTACATCTTCCGCTGTCAACGTGACATATGAGCTCGTTGATAAGGCACTATGTTCAATCGCTTTTTGAGCCATTAGGGATAGTTTTTCTTCATCAATGCCTACTTCTGGTAACGTCATCGGAACACCCCAAGCAGTAAACATGTTTTTCAACTCGCGAATACCGGCTTTAGCTAATGCGTATTTATCGTTAATTACCGCTAAGCCCATCACGTTCACGGCAAACATTGCGAATTTATCAACAGTCTCTTCGTTTAACACGTATTCCATCCAACGTGGAGTGACAATAGCTAAACCGATACCATGTGTAATATCATAGAATGCACTTAATTCATGTTCAATCGCATGACACGTCCAAGCGCCTGATTTACCGCGACCAGTTAGACCATTTAACGCTAGTGAACTCGCCCACATTAAATTAGCACGCGCTTCGTAGTTTGTTGGTTCTTCTAAAGCAATCGGTGTATATTGCATCACCGTTCTCATTAAGCCTTCCGCGATACGGTCTTGTACTTCTGCTCCTTTAGCTTTACTAAAGTAGTTTTCAATCAGATGACTGAAAATATCTGAGGAACCCGCCATTGTTTGATAAGCTGGCACACTGTACGTGTTTTCTGGGTCTAAAATTGAAACTTTCGGAATCGTTAAGGGGCTATGGAAACTTAACTTTTCATTTTTACTCATATCACTTAGCACTGAACCACCATTCATTTCAGAGCCCGTTGCTGCTAACGTTAAAATCGTTACGATTGGCAAGGCCTCAGTTACTAATGAACTGTCGCCAGTAAAGTCCCAAGGATCCCCGTCGTAAAACGTACCGGCCGCAATCCCTTTAGAACAGTCAATAGTAGAACCACCACCTACTGCTAAAATTACGTCGATTTGATGTTCACGACACATAGCGACACCTTTACGCACCGTTTCAATACGCGGGTTAGGTTCGACCCCCGCTAATTCAAAAAGATTAAAGTCCTCACCTAGCAAGGTTTGGATTTTATCGTATAAACCATTTTTCTTAATACTGCCGCCACCGTATACTAATAACACATTTTGACCATAGGCTTTTAATGACTCAGGTAATTGCTCGACTTGATTACGGCCAAACAACACCTTAGTTGGGGCATAAAATTGAAAATTTTCCATGATGTTTCCTCCTTATAATTAAAAAAGTAGCGCACATCACTGTACGCTACCCATTATACCCTATTTGATTTCTATTGAAAACGTTACCGATGATTAGTCGTCGCTAAATTGTAAATCATGTAATTCATGATAGACACCATCTTCTTTAGCAATCAATTCATCATGTGTTCCCATTTCAACCACTTCTCCGCTCTTCAAGACAATAATCTTATCTGCTTTACGGATAGTTGATAAACGATGGGCGATGACAACTGATGTACGACCAGCCAAAGCTGTTTCAAATGCTTCTTGAATGAAGTGTTCACTTTCACTATCTAAATGAGCTGTTGCTTCATCCAATACGACGATATTTGGTGATTTCAATAATAGACGAGCTATCGCTAAACGTTGTCGTTCGCCACCACTTAAACGATAACCACGATCTCCAATCACGGTTTCTAACCCTTGAGGTAAATCTTCCACTAGATTATAAATATAGGCTTCTTTCAGCGCAAAAATCATTTCTTCTTCCGTTGCATCCGGTTTTGCATAACGTAAGTTGGCCGCGATTGTATCATGGAACATATGGGCATCCTGACTCACGACACCGACTGTTTCGCGAATTGAATCTAGACTCACATCTCTCAATGATTTACCCGCAATACTTACAGTTCCTTCGTTTGGATCATACATACGAGAAATTAAACCAGATAAGGTTGATTTACCAGCACCACTTGGTCCAACTAAGGCCACCATTTGACCTGGCTCAATGTTGAAGCTGATGTTTTTCAGAATCATTTCATCGCTATCGCCACGCTCATCAGAAATCGTTTCTAAACTACCTAAGCTCACTTCAGAATCTTTAGGATAACGGAAACTAACATTTTCAAACGTAATACTTGAACCATTGTCAGCAACGAATGTTCTTAAATCTTCTGGATTTGGTAATTCTTTTACGCTTGGTTCTAAGTCTAAAATTTCAAAAACTCGCTCGAATGACACTAGCGCTGTTAAAACATCAACTTGAATGTTCGAAAGTGACGTAATCGGTCCGTATAGGCGGTTCAAGTAAGAAGCTAAGGCTACGACTACCCCGACTGTGATGGTTTCTTTAATCGCCATCACTCCACCAAAACCATAAACAACCGCTAAGGCAATCGCTGAAACTGTGCCAATCATTACTCGCATGAATGAACCCGTTAATGCTTGTTTAATACTTAAGTCGCGAACTTTACCAATTTGTTCTGCATATAATTGTGCGTCAACCTTGGGATCGCCATAACTTTTAGCTAAAAGTGCCCCCGAAACGTTGAAACGTTCATTAGATAATTGCGTTGCATCTGCTTTTAAGTCATATGACTCACGCATTAATTGTGATAACTTCGGTCCAACTAATTTGGCTGGGAAAATAAACGCTGGAATTAGTAATAAGGCAATTAAGGTTAATTGCCAACTCATACTTAACATCGCTGCTAAAGTGAAGACAACCGACAACGTGTTACTAAAAATACTGCTTAATGTATTAGTAAACACTGCTTGCGCGCCCATTACATCGCCATTAATACGTTGTACTAATGCTCCTGTTTTGGTTCTTGAAAAGAACGCTAGTGATTGCTTTTGAATATGTTCGAATAATTGGTTTTGTAAGTCAAAAATAACCCCTTGTCCAATTTTCGTTGATACCCAACGCTGTGCAATCGACAGAAGTGCACTAATGATTGATAATAATGCTGTTAATCCTGCATAAAAAATAACATTCCCTGTATCTTTGTTAGGAATCCATTTATCAATAATTGCTTTAAATAATAACGGAGTCCAAGCACCTATCAAGGCATCAATAATAATAAAAACTAAAAATAAAGCTAAAAACCATTTGTACGGCTTCGCATATTTCAACACACGCATTAAAGTGTCTTTGTTAATTTTGGCACCTTTAATCTTGTCCGTGTCTTGAGTAAAACTGCGCATACCGCCCATACCCATACCGCCACCGGCCATATTACCATCTCCCTATAGATAATTGTATAACACAAAACTTTTTACTAATTAAACTATAGCAACTCGCTATAATCTGCGCAAAAGATACGGCTCTAAACCATACAAACAGTCGATTATACGCTCATTAAACAATCAAGACGGTTCTTTTAATAAGATTTTATAAAAAATAACAAAGAAACACACGTAACTATAGTTATTGCGTTACACTAAAAATAAAAACGAGGATTAATGATGAAAAATAAAGCACTAGCTCTTTCACCTTTACTACTATTAATGATTAGCTTATTTACACACCCACTCCTATTTAGTTTGACCTATTATTTTTTTGAACAACACACCCTCATACTAATTGGGGTGGCATCCGTCTTGTTAATCAATATTATGTTGCTCGCTTATTTAGCACTTAATCAATTAATTAGACTTAAGCGAAAGCAACAACAATCAGCACTATTATTGATTTCACCCTTAACCATCGTACAAACGCTAATACAACTAGCCTTAATTTTTTACAGTTATGTCCTAGCTGAAAAGGACGATGCACCAGGCTTAATTTTAATTTTCACTGTTTGTTTTATCATCAGTTTAAGCCATTATTACTTGGTAAGAAAACTTTCCCAATATTAAATATTAAATTAAAATTAGGAGAAAAGGTATTTGTGTGTTACACTAAGAATGTAATTAATTTTAATTGTAATCTGAGAAAAAGATAGTACCTTTTATTTTAACTCCTATTACCTTGATATTTTTTGCAACACAAACACCCAATAGGAGGAAGATATATATGAATAACGGTACAGTAAAATGGTTTAACGAAGCTAAAGGATTTGGTTTCATCACAATGGAAGACGGAAATGACGTATTTGCTCATTTTTCAGCTATCCAAGGTGACGGATTCAAAACATTAGACGAAGGCCAACGTGTTAACTTTGACACTGAAGAAGGTCAACGCGGATTACAAGCAATCAACATCGTTAAAGCTTAATCATTAACATTACGAAAGAGACTATCTGTTTGATAGTCTCTTTTTTTAGGAGGAATAACATGACATTTCTAAAAATAGGACAGCTCGTTCAGTTTCATTCCACACTATTACGACATGATGCAACAGGAACTATTTACAAACATAATCTTAATAGTTGTACCATTGAAATCACTGAATGTAATTTAGATGACAAAGAACGCGTCCACGTATTAAACAATAGAATTATCATTAGTAATAAAGATATTTTGTCATTAAAATAAACAGCCATCCTTTAAATTGGATGGCTGTTTTTTTGTTTTGCTAAACTATTCAAATTTAAACTGCTTATCGGAGCTGTCCGCGTTCTCAATCACTTTATGCAATAATTGTATCTAACGCGACGATCATCATTTCGTCGAAGGTGCTTTGGCGTTCTTCTGAAGTGGTTTCTTCGCCGGTTAAGATGTGGTCACTAACGGTCATTAATGCTAACGCTTGAATGTGGTATTTAGCCGCTAAGTAGTAAAGAACCGCAGCTTCCATCTCAATTCCTAGTACACCGTGCTCACCCAAACGGAAAACTTCGTCCATGCTGTCTTTGTAAAACATATCATCAGATAAGACATTCCCAACGTGGATGTTGAAGCCTTTTTCTTTGGCTGTTTCGTAAGCTTTTAATAATAAGTTGAAGTCTGCGATTTGTGGGAAATCGTGTTTTGGAAAATCATTACGAATAATTGCTGAAGATGTCGCAGCTGCTTGTGCTAAAACTAAGTCACGAACGTGTACATCTTTTTGAATAGACCCACATGTTCCGACACGGATTAATTTTTTCACGCCATATTCGCGAATTAACTCAGTGGCATAAATCGCAGCCGATGGCATCCCCATCCCTGAACCTTGAACAGATACTGGCACACCTTTATACGTTCCTGTAAAACCTAACATTCCACGCACGTTGTTGTATTGTTTAGGATTGTCTAAAAACTTCTCGGCGATATATTTCGCACGTAATGGATCTCCTGGTAATAAGACTTTATCAGCGATTTCGCCTGCTTTTGCTTCAATATGAATACTCAATGTTGCAACCCCCTAAAATTATCGAATTATAGTTTTTCTAAACTTAATTTCACTAATGATTTGAATTCTTCTTTAACGCGTTCAGTTGTTTCTACTACTTCATCATGGTTTAGGTTTGCTTGCATGCCTGCTGCTAAGTTAGTGATACAGCTAATACCTAACACGCGCATTCCCATGTGACGAGCGACAATTACTTCAGGAACTGTTGACATACCGACAGCATCAGCACCTAAAATGCGAGCCATTTTAACTTCAGCTGGCGTTTCGTAAGTTGGACCAGAGAAGCCCATATAAACCCCTTGTTGTAACATGATTTTCAATTCAGTTGCCACTTCACGCACTACTTTACCATAAGCTTTGTCATACGCTTCTGACATATCAGGGAAACGTGGACCTAAGTCTTCTTCGTTTTCACCCATTAATGGATTATCACCAGTAAAGTTGATATGGTCTTGGATTAACATTAAGTTACCGGCTGTAAATGATGTGTTACAACCACCTGCTGCGTTCGTTACGATCATTGAATGAGCGCCTAAAGCGTTCATGACACGTACTGGGAAAGTCACAGTTTTCATAGAATGACCTTCGTAATAGTGGAAACGCCCTTGCATCGCTAATACTTTTTTGCCTGAAAGTGTTCCGTAAACTAATTGTCCCGCATGACCAACAACCGTTGACACTGGGAAGTTAGGAATTTCTTCGTAAGGAATCACAATTGGGTTTTCGATTTCGTCAGCTAATTCACCTAAACCTGAACCTAAAATCATCCCAAAATCAATTTCGCCTACGCCTTTACCTTGAATAAATGCTGCTGTTTCTTGTAATAATTCACTTAGTTTTCTGCTCATGTCAAACTCCCTTATCATTTATCTTTTTTATCATTAATGTTTTATTTTAAATTTTGTAAGAAACTTGTACCATTCTCAGTAGCTTGAACGCCAAAGTTTTCCGCAATAGTAGCGGCAATATCTGAAAAATGTCCAACCGGTAAGTTGCCTTGGCCCGTCATTTTTTTGCTGAATAACATCAATGGCACAAATTCACGGGTATGATCTGTTCCTGGGAACGTTGGATCATTTCCGTGGTCAGCAGTGATCATTAATAAATCATCTTCACCCATTGCCTCGATAATTTCAGGAAGACGTGCATCGAATTCTTCTAACGCTTTGGCATAACCTGGTGTGTCACGACGATGACCGAATAACGCATCAAAGTCTACTAAGTTAGTGAAGCTCAATCCTTCAAAGTCACGCGCCATCACGTCTAATAATTTGTCCACACCGTCCATGTTTGAAGCGGTACGAACGTAGTCAGTAATCCCTTTACCATTGAAGATATCGTTGATTTTACCAACTGCAATCACATCTTTACCAGCGTCTTCTAAACTATTTAAAACCGTTTTACCAAATGGATCTAACGCATAGTCATGACGGTTTGGTGTACGTGTAAAGTTACCTGGTTCACCAACGTATGGACGTGCAATAATACGACCAATCATGTAAGGATCATCTTTAGTAATGTCACGTGTGTATTCACAAATGCGATATAATTCTTCTAATGGAATCACCTCTTCGTGGGCTGCGATTTGTAATACTGGATCAGCTGATGTGTAAATAATTAAATCACCTGTCTCCATTTGTTCAGCACCAAAATCATCAATTACTGCCGTACCACTATAAGGCTTGTTGGCACCCATAATAATGCCACGACCTGAAAATTCTGAAATTTTATCTAATAAGTCTTGCGGAAAACCTTCTGGGAACACACGGAATGGTGTTTGAATATTTAATCCCGCAATCTCCCAGTGACCTGTCATGGTGTCTTTTCCGACTGACACTTCTTCTAATTTTGTTGCGTAACCTTTGTGATCAGCAACAGCCGCCACGCCAGTTAATGGTTCAATTGTTCCTAAACCTAATTGTTCCATATTAGGAACTTTTAAACCTACTTCTTTCGCGATATGACCTAAAGTGTGACTACCAACATCGCCAAATTTCTCAGCATCAGGTGCTTCTCCAATCCCTACTGAATCCATGACGATTAAATGCATACGTTTAAACATTTTTCCCACTTTCCTCTCTATCTTGATAATTATATGTTAACACAAAAGGGCGTAGCTAAGAAACATTCTCCCTAGCCCCGCCCTTTAAACAAAACGCTTATTTAGATTTGATATAGTTCTTCCCGTTTGCTTTAGGTCCAGATGCTTTTCCTAAGAAAATAACTAGGACTAAAATAGTTAGGACGTATGGTGCTGCTTGTAAATAAACAGCTGGAATTGATGAAATCACTGGTAAGTTTGAACCTGAGATACTGATGTTTTGCGCAAATCCGAAGAAGATCGCAGAAGCCATCGCACCAAGCGGGTTCCATTTACCGAAGATCATCGCAGCCATCGCGATAAATCCTTGACCTGAGATAGTTGTTACGGCGAAGCGTCCCGCAATTTGTTGAGCGAAAACGGCACCACCCATACCACCTAAGAAACCAGAAATTAATACACCAGCATAACGCATAGCATAAACATTAATACCTAATGTATCCGCCGCTTGAGGATTTTCCCCAACCGCACGTAAACGTAAACCAAACTTTGTTTTACTCAACACGAACCAAGCAATAATCGCTACCGCGACTGCAAAGTAAGCTGGTAAACTTGTACCTTCAAAGAAAATTGGCCCTAAGACTGGAATTTTTGATAAACCTTCAAATGTGAAGTAACCAAAACTTTCACGAATGTTATCTGTTTGACCTTTTTGATAAATAACTTTAACTAAGAAAATCGCTAGTGACGGTGCCATTAAGTTAACCACCGTACCAGAGATAATGTGGTCAGCACGGAAACTTACGGTTGCTACCGCATGGATTAATGAAAAGACCATACCAGTTAAACCACCGACTAACACACCCACCCAAGGCGTCCAAGCACCTAGTTGTTCAGCGAAACTTAAGTTAAACACGATTGAGCTGAATGCGCCCATTACCATGATACCTTCAAGACCGACGTTTACAACCCCAGCACGTTCTGAGAAGACACCACCTAACGCTGTTAAAATTAAAGGTGTTGCATAAATTAGGGTTTGCGTCACTAGTGAAGCAATTGTAGATAAGTCCATTAGATAGTTCCCCCTTCATTATTCTCATTGCTTGGTGTTGGTTTTAAATCAATCTCTTCTGCTTTTTTATCTTTGATTACTTTGTCGATGAATAACTTAATGATAAAGCTAATACCGATGAAGAAGATGATTGACGCAATCACAACGTCAACTAATTCTGGTGGAATACCAGCAAACTGCATTCCTTGACCACCAAGTTTTAAAACACTAAATAATAAAGCTGAAATTAAGATACCGACTGATGTTCCTGAACCTAATAATGACACGGCCATACCATCAAAACCAATACTTAATGAAGAACCTTGAACGAAGAAGTTGTTAAATGTTCCTAAACCTTGAACAACCCCACCTAAACCAGCTAACGCACCTGAAATTACCATTGAAATAATGATAGTACGTTTGCTACTCATACCGGCATACTCAGAGGCGAATGGGTTCAAACCTACCGAGCGAATTTCTAAACCTAATGTTGTTTTCTTTAATAAGAACCAAACTAAGACTAAGAACGCAATCGCTAAGAAAATCCCTAAGTTCAAACGAGAACCATTTGAAATTTGACCTAACCACTCCGTACGTAGTGATCCTTCTAGACCAATATTTTTTGTTACACCTTTTGTTTGAATCATTGACTCACTCATCACATTATTGACAATGTGAGTACTCATATAAAGTAAAATATAGTTCATCATAATAGTTACAATAACTTCACTTGTCCCAAAGAACGCACGTAACGCCCCTGGAATTGCAGCAGCTAATGCACCGGCTAATGCCCCTACAATCACTGCAACAGGTACCACGACTAATTTAGGCATACCTTGCATAGCTAACACTGTCCAAATACTTGCGACCCAGCCACATAACGCTTGACCTGATAACCCGATATTGAAGAAACCAGCTGTATTAGCGACCGCAAACCCTAAACCAGTAAAGATTAGAGGTCCCGCTGTTACAAAAATTTCACCGATACTCTTCGGATTAATTGCCCCTGTTTGTGGATTAACGAAGGCTGTGTTGATCATTGTTTTGTATCCTGCGATAGCGTCATAACCTGACACCCACATGATAATCGCTCCTAAAAGGAATCCTAGAAGCACTGATAATACGGGTACCAGTACTTTTTTCAAATTGCTCGTACTATTATCCATTGATATCACCTGCTTCTGAATTTTGTAGTTCTTTGCGTGCTTCTTCTAATGAATAGCCCGCCATCATTAAACCTAGCTCGTTTTCAGTTGTTTCTTTTGCATTAACAATCCCCACGATTTCACCGGCATGCAACACAGCAATGCGATCTGAAACGTTTAAGATTTCGTCTAACTCAAAACTTACGACTAAAACGGCTTTGTCTTTATCACGTTGATCGATTAAACGTTTATGAATGTATTCAATCGCTCCAACGTCAAGTCCACGTGTTGGTTGTGACACGATTAATAAATCTGGATTACGGTCCACTTCACGGGCAATAATTGCTTTTTGTTGGTTACCACCTGATAAAGCTTTCGCAGGCACTAACTCATTAACCGTACGCACATCATACTCATCAATTAAGTGACGTGCATATTCATTAATGTTTTTATAATTTAAAACACCATTTTTACTTAAAGGCTCTTTGTAATAGCTTTGCAAACCGATGTTTTCAGCTAGTGACATATCTAATACTAAACCATATTTATGACGGTCTTCTGGGACATGACCGACACCTAATTCAGTAATCTTACGAGGTTTCCAAGTACTAACTTCTTCCCCTTTGATTTTGATTGAGCCACTTTCAACTTTTTTAAGACCCGTTAACGCTTGAATCAATTCTGTTTGGCCATTACCGTCAATTCCGGCAATCCCCATCACTTCACCTGCTCTAACTTCCAGGCTTAAGTTTTTAACAGCATCTAAACCACGCGCTTCTTTTACGACTAGGTTTTCAATACTTAACACGACCTCTTTTGGTTCAGGCTCTTTTTTATCTGTTTTGAATGAAACAGAACGTCCGACCATCATGTCCGCTAATTGTTGTGATGATACATCTTTCACCATTACGGTGTCGATACTCTTACCACGACGGATAACGGTACAACGATCTGCAACTTTTTTGATTTCATCCAATTTATGTGTGATGATGATAATTGACTTACCTTCTTTAACTAAACCGTGCATAATATCGATTAATTCGTCGATTTCTTGAGGTGTTAAAACAGCTGTAGGTTCATCGAAAATTAAAATATCCGCGCCTCGGTAAAGCGTTTTAAGTATCTCTACACGTTGCTGCATTCCCACTGAAATATCACGGATATAAGCATCAGGATCAACATCTAAACCATATTTTTCTGAAACATCAATAATTTCTTGGCGAGCTTTCTTTTGATCAAGTACACCATTTTTAGTCAACTCGCTACCTAATACAATGTTTTCGGTAACAGTAAATGCATCAATTAACATAAAATGTTGGTGAACCATCCCGATACCCATGCGATTAGCCGCTGTAGGTCCTGAAATATTCACCACTTCACCGTTTAATAAAATTTCACCTGATGTCGGTTCTAACAAACCAGATAAAATGTTCATCAACGTTGATTTACCAGCACCATTTTCACCTAATAGCGCATGGATTTCACCTTTTTCTAATTGCAAATTGATATTATCATTTGCTTTAAAGGTGCCAAATTGCTTAGTAATATTTCTCATTTCTATAACTAAGTCTTTTGTCACAATTTTCACTTCCTAACGATTTATTGTTTACTTAGGCAACAACGTACTTACTGTCAATCTATCTATAATTTCCGAGTAACTACTACAACTTTTGAGGAAAAAACCTCCTCTTACGTAAATAAATAGTTCTTATTCACTTACGTAAAAGCGGAAAAAGAAACCTTTTATTTATATCATAGCCTTGTCGCTAAGCGACAAGGCTATGTCTTTAATTGTTCAATTTTTATTGAAGATAATTATTTAGCTGGTGTTTCTGGAACTTCAACTTTACCATCAATAACGTTTTGTTTAGCTTCTTTAACTGCTGCTTTCGCTTCGTCTGATAAGAAACCATCTGTTAAGTCTACCCCACCGTCTTTAAGACCGTAAACTAAACTTTCTCCACCTGGGAATTCATCATTTAATGCACGAGTAGAAATATCTTGTACAGCTGCACCTACACCTTTAAGTGTTGATGTTAATGTGAAGTTATCTTCTTCACCATCTTTGTTTTTGTAAACACCTTCAGCTTGTTGATCGCTATCTACACCGATAACCCAAACTTTATCGTCACTTGAGCGGTCTTTATTTAAAGCTGCTGCTTCTTGGAATAATCCTGCTCCAGTACCACCTGATGCATGGTAGATAATGTCTGCGCCATTTTTGTACATATCAGCTGCTAAGGCTTTACCTTTAGCTGGATCACCAAATGATGCTGCATATTTAGCTGTTACTTCAATTTTCTTACCTAATGCTGCTGCGCCATCTTCAACACCTTTTTCAAAACCTGCTTCAAAACGGTCGATTACAACACCTTCTTCACCACCGATGAAACCTACTTTGTCAGTTTTAGTTGTGTAAGCTGCTGCGATACCAGCTAAGTAAGCTGCTTCGTTATCTTTAAATGTAGCAGATACAACATTGTCAAATCCTTCAATTACACTATCAATGATACCAAATTGAGTATCTGGGTTTTGAGCTGCTGCTGCTTCGATACCTGGTTGTAATAAGTAACCAATACCGAATACTGTTTTAAAGCCTTGTGCTACTGCTGAGTCAATGTTCGTTGTGTACTCAGATCCATCATTTGATTGGATGTAGTCGAATCCGTTAACACCTTTTTCAGCGCCATGTTCTTTACCCCAAGCTTGTAAACCTTCCCAAGCTGATTGGTTGAATGAACGGTCATCAACACCACCGATATCCGTAACCATTGCTACAGTATGCGCTTTGTCTACGTCGCCACCAGTTGCTGCACCTGAATCTGCAGTCTTGTCATTGTTACCACCACATGCTGTTAATCCAAGTCCTAATGCTAATGTTGCTGCTCCAAGACTAAATAGTTTTGCCTTTTTCATTTCTGTAAAGCCCCCTAAAATAGTATTTTATTATTTAACTGCTCGTGCAGGTTAAATCGGTGTTAGTTACCTTCCATTTGTTTATCAGTAAAAGAATAAGGTAACAATTCTCCTACTGTTGTTTCTTTAAGTTGGCCGTCTTTGCTGACTAACGTCACGCCCATTGTTGGCTCACAAAATTCAATCATTACTTGACGACAAGCGCCACATGGAGCAACCGGATCATCTGATTTAGCTGCGACCACTAAATGTTGAAATTCTGTCTGTCCTTCTGATACAGCCTTAAAAAAGGCGGTTCTTTCAGCACAGTTTGTTAAACCGAATGACGCATTTTCAACGTTCACACCGGTAAACACTTGGCCATCTTTAGCGACTAAGCAAGCACCTACTGGAAAATGTGAATACGGTACATATGAATTGGTATAAGCATCTTGCGCTAATTGTACCCACTCATTTTTCTTGTCTACACCCATATTTTTTCTCCTCGCCTCTTACTCGGTTACAATGCCGTGAATTAATTTTGGCTCTTCAGCTGAATCACCAATTGTGATGCTGTCGTAGATTTTTTGGATAACTTCTTCAACGTTTTCTGTGTTTGAGTACACGGTTACGAGTGAATCACCTTCTGTTACCTCAGCGCCGACTTTTTTGTTTAAGATTAAACCAACTGTATAATCAATTGATTCTTCTTTTGTTTTACGACCTGCTCCTAACATCATCGCTGCTACCCCAATACTTTCTGCTTGGATATCGCTAACGAATCCTGCTTGTTTAGCTGGTACTTCGTAAACATATTTCGCTTCACCAAATTTAGTATAATCATCAATCACACTTGGGTCGCCCCCTTGATTAATAATCATTTCTCTAAACTTGTCTAATGCTTTACCTGAATGTAACGCTTCTTCTAATAAAGCACGCGCTTCTTCAAGTGTTTCAGCTTTTTTAGCTAAAACAACCATTTGACTACCTAACGTATAAACAAGTTCTTCTAAATCTTTAGGACCTGTTCCTTTTAGCATCTCAATAGCTTCAATGACTTCTAACGAATTACCAATCGCATTACCTAATGGCTCAGACATATTGGAAATAACCGCCATTGTTTGACGACCAGCTAATTTACCAATTCTTACCATAGTATGCGCTAAACGTTTCGCATCATCAATGTTCTTCATAAAGGCACCATCACCAGTTGTCACATCAAGGACAATTGCGTCAGCACCAGATGCGATTTTTTTACTCATAATTGAGCTAGCAATCAATGGAATTGAATTAACAGTCGCTGTTACATCACGTAGGGCATACATTTTTTTATCGGCTGGCGCCAAGTCAGCTGACTGACCGGTTACGGCTACTTTCGTATCGTTCACCAAACGGATAAAATCGTCGCTAGGGATTTCAACTTTAAAATTAGGAATCGATTCTAGCTTATCAATCGTACCACCTGTATGACCTAAGCCACGACCAGACATTTTTGCAACTGGCACGCCAACTGCTGCCACTAATGGTGCTAACACGATTGTTGTTGTATCACCAACACCACCGGTTGAATGTTTATCCACCTTCACACCATCGATTGAAGCTAAGTCAATCATATCGCCTGAATGTGCCATTGCCAGTGTTAAATGAGTAATTTCTTCATCAGACATATCTTGGAAAAATGTACTCATTAAAAAAGCGCTCATCTGATAATCTGGAATTGAACCATCAGTGTAACCACTAACAATAAATTCAATTTCTTCCTTAGACAGACTACCACCATCACGCTTTTTTTCTATTAAATCGACCATTCTCATTTGTATCCATCCTCCTACATGTCTATTATAGCTAACTAGTATATAAAGGTAAAAAAGAAAATTTGTAAATCGTTTTACCTTGCGGGTTCGTTCGTATCTAAACCGCTTACAATTGTTATAATAGCACGTTAAAAGTGCTAGGTCAATCGTTTTACTGAATCTCTTATAATTAATTTAGTTGGGAAAATTTTGTTCGGAATTTTACTCTTTGGATCATTAATTGCCTGTAGCATAAATTTACCCGCAGTTCTTCCTAAATCAAGGACTGGCTGGTGAACAGTTGTTAAGGCAGGTGAAGCAAACCGACTAATTTCCAAGCCATCAAAGCCAATGACTGAAATATCATCTGGTACGCGCTTGCCCGCTTCCATAATGGCTTGATACGCCCCAATTGCCATTTGATCATTCGTACAAATTAAAGCGGTGAATGGAATATTTTTTTCTAGTAATTGTTTTGTCCCGTTATACCCTCCGCGAATGGTTAAAAAACTACTCTCAATTAGACGTGGATTATGTTCGATTTCATGGTCTTCTAAACAGTTCAAATAGCCCGTAATACGTTCTGATAATTGGTAATAATCACCAACTTCGCGCAAGAACGCAATGTCTCTATGACCATTTTTTAGTAAATACTCCGTCGCATCATAAACGCCCTGATATTCTTCAACCAACAGTTTGCCTTCATTACGTGTATTTTTACCTAGATCGACCAAAATAAGTGGCACTTCACGATTGACTACTTTAGGATTCTTCAAAATTTCATCTTCAAGGAAGTTCGGCGTTGCGATGACAATCCCTTCGACTGAACGACGCATTAATTCATTAAAATACTTAGTTTCCAGTCTTTTATCATGATTGGTATTACATAATAAAATCATATAGCCTAAGGAATTTAATTGCTCTTCAATCCCTTCGATTAGCTTAGAGAAAAAGAAATCTGTTACGTCTGGTACAATCATGCCAATTGTCTTGGATTTTCTCATGACCATGTTTTGAGCGAAAAAGTCTGGCTGATAATTAAATTCCTCGACCACCTTCATCACTTTTTTTCGTGTTTCTTCACTAAAACGATCACCTTTGTTATTTAAAATTTGCGAAACAGTCGTGGTCGATACACCAGCCGCTTCAGCGATATCTTTGATTGTTACTTTCATGATTTTAATCAAACACTCCTGTCCTATTTTATAAGCAAATAGTACCATATATTTTACTTTTATGCCCCTATTTCTATTATTTTATTCTATTTAATGTATAATTAAATTAAAAACATATGAAGGTACCATTAATGAAAGAAAACTTACTCAATTACTTAATGAAACACGCAAGACAAATCATTTCAAAACAACAGTTACTCACACTTTTCCCAGAAAATTTTGAGCAATCTTTTGCTGATATACAACGCGATTATTATCTTAAAGAATCTGAAAGTAGCGTCATTTTTTATCCAGAAGTCCCATTATCTGTAGCGCGTATAACCGAACAATTACTTGGTGCATGGCCAACGCTTACGGTCACGTGGCACGCCTCACTCTCCTCAACGAATACTGTGATGAAAGAACAGATTCAAACAGGTGTGTTATCAAATAATGAACCTCACTTACTAATTACAGATGCGCAAACAGCTGGTCGTGGACGTTTGGGACGCTCGTTTATATCAGATAGTTACAATGGACTTTATATGAGTCTTTTTATTCCCTTCAAGCTGACAACAGGCGACTTGCCACCTTTTACGTTGATAGCTGCCGCAGCACTAACCCAAGCATTAAAAAGTTTGGATAATTTTGACATTAAAATCAAGTGGGTCAATGATTTATATCTTAACCGCAAAAAAGTTGCAGGAATTTTGACCGAAACAACGACTGATTATGAAACCAATCAAATAAATGGCGTCATTGTCGGAACAGGCATCAACATCAGTGCGTTCCCGGAACAAATCCCGACTGAATTACGTGATAAAATGGGCACCTTGTTTGAACCCGGTAAAGAGACTATCACACGTGAACAATTAATTAACGCCTATTTAACCCAATTTTCTTTGTTACTAAACGATAAAACAAAGCAGTACTATCCAATTTATTGCGATCATTCGCTAATTTTAGGTAAAGACATTAGTTTCCATAAGGACGGACAGACTATTACTGGACAAGCCGTAAAAATTTTTGAAGATGGCCGACTACTTGTTACCTTGCCTGATTTGTCAACTATCACCTTATTAGCGGGTGAAATTAGTTTGCAGTCTTACTAAACAACCACATTGAGGAGAAATAAGAATGATTTATTATTTAGAAAAGAAAGAACAAACAACCTATGACGTCATCAACTTTTTGTATCAACAAGAGTACGGCACCGATGTTGATGCAATTGCGACTAACACAAACCTCTCAATTGGTAAAGTTTCAGAAATTTTATCCGAATTAACCCACGATTTTTCTCTTTATTTTCCTGACTATGACGTTCGAGAACAATTTTATCGCAATAGTTTTAACCAAGTAATAAAAGGCTCTAAATTTTCAATCGATTTATTTACTAATATGCTATTAAGTCGTAGTATTTTTTGTGAATTCATGATGGATTTACTGCATGAACGGACGATTAATCACGATATTTATGCGGCCAACCGTAATATCAGCTTGTCTACAGTAAAAAGAGAATGGCGTTCGTTAAAAGATAATCTAGCACGTCATGATATTTATATTGAAAAGGAACAGGGATTTTTCAAATTAAAAGGGAATGAGGAACATATGCGTTACTTATTCTTTGTCCTAATTTTTTATAGCAATTATGCCATTCCTAATTATTTAACACGGGCGGATTTGCAATTTTATGATAATACCATTCTTAATAACGCCAATGAACAGTCATTAAGATTCTTAAATATTATGCTTTACACTAGCTTAATACGCATCAAATACGGGCACCTTGTGTCAGATGAAGCTGAAAAACATCTTTTTCCCGATGACTTATCTTCTCAAGAAATTTTCCACAATTGTTTTAATTCTTTTTATAAAGGCTGTAAGTTACCAAGCAAGCAATTGACCCGAGAGTTAAATTTTTTATTCTTTTTTAGCACAATCCTTACGTTAATTAATATAGACACCTTATCTAAAATGGAGGCAAACATCCCTAACAATTTTTTTGAAGATTCCTTATTTCCAGAAATAAATCCTATTATTAATGAAATGACGGGGATATTCAATTTCAAAATAACGCCTACTGAATATTTTTTCTTAATCAGTAATTTATCTAAAGTTATTAGAAAAAAACAAGTCTTCGGTTCAGTACTTGAATTGGATATTGATTTTTCGGGACTTAATGGCTTTCCTAAGTTTGTCGAACGCTTGAGCAATAACTTGCGTCAACATCCGCTAATTGATACACGACATTTATTTGCGATATTTTACCCCATTTTAGATAAAAGAAAACAACCGATTTCTATATTGGTGGCCAGTCGTTTAGGCACGGAAAGTCAAATGCTCCTGCAAGATAAATTACAACGTTTTATTCAAAATGACATTAATTTTGTTCATTTCATGGAAGAGCAACCTGACATTGTCGTAAGTGACATCTTTATTGATACAAAAGATACTCCGTGTTTTTTAATAAAACCATATCCAACATTAAAAGAAATCTACAGATTATCTTTCGAGATTTCGAAATATATCAATCGTGATAATATCCTAATTTAAGAAATACCAGACGATCAAACATTTTACTCCATGTTTAATCGTCTGGTATTTCTTACTTTTGTCTATCCTGATAAATCTTAATAGCTATAGCAGTCACAATCAATACGACTATGATAGTAGTTAACCATTTATATAGTGCGTGATTATTCGTAGTGGATTTAGGGAGTTCTTCACTAATTGTTTGAGGGCCTTCTACATTTTCATCTACCGTTAGCTGTGTTTCATGCTTGATTGTTCTTTGATTTGAAAATTCAACAACCGTTTGAACTGAATACGTTCCTGGGCTTAGTTTATTAATCCCGACCTCATAGTTCATCGTACTTTCGGGTGCCATTTTCAACTCTTTTTTTGTCTTAGACTCGATTTCTGAATCAGTATTCGTATCAATCAATTGAGTGGTTATTTTCAAGTCTCTTTGAATCCCCACTTCTGGATTAATAATGGGGGTTTCGATATAGGTCTGATTACCAATAAAATTTAGCTGACTATCTTCGATTTTAACAAGGGGATCGACTGCTTTTTTATGATGCAATGCAATCGAAAACATATACGCATATGTATTATCAATTTGATTCGTAGTAGCAGAATGCTTTTCTTTACTAGCTAATTCAACACCTGCTAATATCGTTCCTTGATTAAAACTTTTTGGTACATTAATAGTCACATGTAGTTCTTGCGAGCCATTTTTTGGAATTGTAACGGCTTCAGGCAGTTCTATTACTTGAGTGATATCCACGCTTGGTGACTCAATCAGCTCATCTTGATGCATTCCATAAGATATTTTCCCATCTTTAGTGGTGACTGCTCTCAATAGTGTTGGCTTAATTATTAAATCGGTCTCACTCAGATTGTTAAGATTAACCGTTACCTCTTGTTTTTCACCTGCTGAAACATCCAAATCAAAATAATTACCTTGCGTTCGTTGATTTGCAGGTGCTACGGTTTGAAAATTAAAAGGCAATTCATTTTGTTGCTGTTCAGTTGCCACAACGTTCATATTAGATAAACAACTAAACATTACTATCAGCACCAAACTTACAAAGTGTTTATATTTTAATGACGTTACGCTCATCTCCATCACCCTTTATTTTGTTGCTTTTTTCTTGTTTTTTACTATTAAAAATACAATCACTAATAACAAGGCAGCTACTGCTCCACCTAAAGCAATTAACTTCCAATCAGTTGGTTCCTCGGTTACGCCAACACTTTCGTCATTTAATTTCTTCGCTTGTTCTTTTGTCACCGTAAAGTCTTGATTCCATTCCCATTTGTTGTCTTTATCGTCTTCCATGATAACATTTGCTGTATAACCTCCTGATTCAATTAAGTTACCATCCAATAAAATCGGATATTTCATAATCGAATTAGGCGTCATTTGAATTAAGTTTTTGAATGATTTATAAAGAATTTCTTTTTGGCCTTTTCTAGTAATTTCAGCGCTTAAGGTTAATTTACTCATAATTTTAGGAGCTTGGTTAGCAATTTTTAAATTAAAACTATTATGATAGTTAAATAGTCCTGCTTCTACCGCTAACATATCGAGCGACGGCTCAACAGGACTTTCATCCATAAACAATGTCACCCCTACTAACATTGCCATTTTATTAACGACTTCTGCGCCTTCATTATTTCCTTTACTTTCTTGATCGCGCTCCATAAAGCGTAACCCACCTGTTACAATCCCTGAATACTTTTCTTTAGGCATAGTTATCTCTAAATCAAAGGTTACTTTACTTTTTGCAGGAATCTCAACAAATTCAGGCACCTTCGCGATATCTGGTAAATCATCCACCATTGAGTCATCTTTAGCAAATTCTGTTGGGCCATATTCTAAACCACCCGAACCATTTGTTCGGGCACCATTTAAAGAAAGATCCACCACGATATCTTGATCTGAGGTGCTCACTACGGTAATCGGAACTTTTTGTTCTTGACCCGGAGCCATTTTTAGATTGATCGCGTTGCCTTTCGTTACTTGATTTTCAGGATGAGCGATTTCATAATAATAGCCAATCTCGCTCTTCACTTCATCTACAGCTAATGGCTTCTCGTTGAATACGAAAATGGTCATAGCCATTGCCAATAACCCTAAGCAATATCTGACAAAAAATGTTTTTTTTTTGTTCATCATACTCACTCCTATAGACAACAAAAGCACTAGTTCAAAACTAGCACTTTTGTTATATTTATTTAATCATCTATTATGGTTCTAATGGTGTATCTAGTTCACTTAGTGTCCAAGTAATTTCAGCTTTATAGTTAGTTGCTTTCATTGCGACACGAGTTGGAACATTTAAGTGAACGGATGTTGCTTCTGTATTGGCACGACTATCCCCATATTCAACCGCCCAGTTACCAAAACCTTGGCCTTGTGCAGCTGACATCATTTCTTTTGAACCACCTTCTAAAGATAAAACAGGATCTTCAGATGCAGTCGTTGGCATTTCAATAACGTCTTGATTACTTGATTTTTCAATATTCGCATTTTTATAAGTAATGGTTGAACCGTTTAAAACTGAATTGCCATAGTTAGTAACGTCTTCTGTTTCACTTACTACTTCTGTAAATTGTTTCGTCATTTGAGCTGATAAAGTCCAACCTTGGCCTGGGTCTTTATCAAAACGTTTATCTGCGATTTGAACAAAGTTCCCTCTTAAAATAGGCTCTGTTTTTGTTCCAACATTCGTAGCTGCCGCATCTACATCAATACCAGTTAAACTAGCTGGCATAGAACCAAATTTCAAATTAGACACCCAAACAATTTGTAAAGGACCTTCTTTTCCAGGTTTAACACCCTCACCTGGTTCTTCTGGTGTAACACCAGTTCCTGGGTTTTCTGGGTCAATAACACCTTCAGGACTTGTATCTGCTGTAAATTCAATACGACCTTCACCAACAGCAGGTTCCACTTCTGCAAAAGCTGGTGTTACCATTCCTAATGTCATTGCTCCTAAAACAGCTGTAGATAATAATTTAGTATACTTCATTCTTTCTTCCTCCTAAGTTTTATGTTAATTCAGACAACGTCCAAACTAGTACCGTACTGTATTTCACTGCTTCTTTGTTAATTGATCCGGGTACTGACAAGCGGATACCAGTATTTTCATAGACTGGTTTTTGATAGTAATCATCTATAAGAGGCTTACCATTGTCATGCAGTACTGGAATTAACGATGTTTCTTTATCATCATCGGTGTCTGAGGCACCAAATTTAATAACCCAAGTTCCTGGTCCTTTATTTTCACTTGCTTCGACAATAGTATAGCTTGCTCCCATTTCGTTAAGAGCAATATCTTCTTTAACGATTTCTGGAACATAGCCATCTAAATCATAGGCTGAGTGAATAGATTGTTGATTAAAGGTTATCACTGCACCTTTTAACTCTTTTGCTTCTTTTGCTTCGGCACTATAAAATTGCTTTTCTTGCTGAAGTGTTAATCGCCATCCCCCCATATTCCAACGGTTATCTGTTAGTTGGATATAATTAGGCCTAGCTGGTGTGTCACTGACAAATTGTTGTGCTTTCACATTATAGCGTTGGTCTTGATCGGAGATGACCCGATATCCAAATGATAACTTCGGCACAAAATCAAGTCTTAAAGGCCCTTCCGTTTTCACCACTTCACCAGGATCAATCACTTTGTCTGGATTGTCTGGATCAACTGGTGGCGACGGATTATCACTCGCATTAAATCTAACTGAAGCATCTCCTGAAAGACTATCAGCACTAACGGCAGAAATCCACGTGCTACTGGTTATCGCGAAACTTAACGTAATAAACAACCCTAGTTTATTTAAATTTCTAACCATGTGAATCACCGCCCTTAGATGCCAGTTTTTTTACTGCGATGTAAACTAATACAATACCCAACGCACCTATTCCCCAAGCGGTCATTTCCTCCCCTGTTTTTGGAAAAATACTAGTAGCGCCCGTTTTTCCGGTAGGAGGTGTTTTTGATCCGCCGATAATAGGTGGATCAGGCTTCGCTTCATAGAAACCAACTTCTGCTGTATTGCCAGCTGATCCACCTAATTTTTCAGCTGAGGCCTTTACTTGAAACGACCCTAACATCAGCATCAGCAACAAAAATCGCACGAGCCTGTTTGTTATTCTTTTCAACCGTCGACACCATCCTTTCTCACTTTTAATCTAGCGTGATTATTCTGACGTGAAGCCAATTGTCCATTGAACTTCACCACTATAATCACCTATACGTGCGTACTCAGCTGGACTTAGTGCTACTTTCATTCCTGGTTCTGTAAAATTTTTCCCCCATGAATTCGTCACATTTAAACCATCGGCCGCTGTAATACGAGCATTATCAGTAATAATCGGTGTGTTCGTATCGGTTAAAGTCAATAGTTCTTGGTCATTACGATATTTCAACGCATCATCCAACACGTGATTTTGTAGCAAATTAGATAATGGTTGAGTCACGCGAACGTTTAATGACCATGGCGTATCGGAATCGTGTCGTCTAGAATCTTTCAAAATAAGTGACGCTGAAAGTCCCGTCTGATTAACACCAAATTGATTCAATCCTAGCGATAAACTGTTGCTACCAAAATCAATCACATCTGGCGCTGAAGCAAAATACAGAATACCGTTAAAAATGTAATCAACGCTCATATCATCATTAACCGTTAATGCTGTTTCATCTTTAGGTCGCTCTTTGATATAGTATTTGAAATCTGTCGCAATTTGATTAAAAATATCCTCTTGAATTTTAGTATCTGCTGACAAATCTAACGTTGTTCCTGGCTCCAACTCCATCTCGTATTTATCATGTAATGGTTCTTTTGCTTCATCTAAAAAGTTCACTGTCAAAATAACTGTATTAGCTTTTACAGTAATTTTTACCATCCGATCTAACTGATAGGTTTCCCCATTATAATTAAAATCGACGATGCCGTATGGCTCATCTGTTGACGTTGGTAATGTTGTCGCAGATGCCAATTCTGATAAATGTTGCGTACCATTGATTGGCACAATATTATTCACTTTTTGACCATCACTTGTAATCGTAAAGCCATTAATTTGTTCTTTATTTTTATAAAACTCATTGTAAGTGCCATTGTTGATGATCGTTGCCAACGCGGCTTGTTTAATTTCAACTTCCTTATTGGTATGAATACTTACATGTTTATCTTCAGAGATAGCATAGTCGGCCCCAACAACAATGACATTAACCGTCATAGCTTTTGTATTTTCAGCATCGTTATTTCCGACTGAATAATCAATTGGAATAACACGATACTCATCCGGTTTAAGTTCTTGATGAAGTTGGTCTAACTCCTCTGTCGTTAAATCTTCTGTTTTTAAGAAAGGACGACCAAACACTTCAGTCCATTTATCTAAATCAGCCTTATCATTAATTTGTTGCGCTTCTTCACTTGTTAAGATAATATTTCGTGAGGTTAACTCTGCCTTATTTGAAAACATCGAAGTAATCGTATAACTATAATCACCATCTGTTGACGTCCAAGCTTCATCTTGATAGTCTTTTCTTTCCGGTCGCTCAATTGCTTTTTCACCAACCTTAGTAGATTGAATCGTCATCTGGTTGACCCATGAACCGCTTGTTTCATCCGGTGTGGCACTAATAGTTGGCAAAATACCTGAACTTGAAAGAATATACAAAATCCCGTCTTTAGCTATCACCCCTTTGGCTGAACTACCCCAAGCAGGGTGGGCAAATGGTGGTTCTTTACCTGTTTCCACTTCAACATCGTGGAACATATTACCGTCACCTTTATAGATATCCGCTACTTCTCCTTTGACAACTCGATAATCAATCGTTGACCCGGGTATCATAATGCCATAACCGTTTTTTGAACCAGTTACATCATTGTCACCGATAAATGTCTTACCGGTTTCTTTTTCAATACCGGTAAAGTTAAATGGCGTAATTGTTCCTGCATTGGCTACAGTTGGATTAATGGTCAACACTTGATAAGCGTCTTGCGTGCCCCAATATGTTCCGTTACTTTTAACTAAGCTACCAGTTGTCCCAACTTTTATCCAATTCAGTTTCGCTTTGTCATCTTCAAAATTAACTGCTGATAAATTGATCTTGCCTGTGCCTGGTAATGACGCAATATTAGCTGAGCCTGAAACATTTAATTCACCACCAGAAATAATGTTGCCATCTTTTACAACACCTAAACCAGCGCCGTCTTTAATATATATATGACCAAATTCGTTGTATGTGCTAGCGTGATCAGCAGCGGTCGCACTAAGACCATTCGTGATATTTCCGCCATTGGCTCTTAGCTGAAGACCATTTTCGATATTAAGTTCAGTAAAATTAACTAAACCTAATCCCGTGATATCAAGTGGCTCTGTTTGTTTTTCAGCAGTGGTTGCGCCACCAACTGGCACACCAATGTTAAATTTAGCAAACTTATTATTAACAGCGCTATTGGCGGCTACTTGATTCGTGATATTATCATCACTTTCTGCACTTCCTCCTGAAATACCTCCAATTGAACCCGCTCGTTCGATATTAATATTAACGTTTCTCAATAATTTATTGCTTGAAACATTCTTATATTGTGTTGCATACAAACTACCTATACTAGAACCTGGCGCGTCAATATTGATATTAATACTACCTGCCTTAGTGTTATTTTGACCCGCAGTTCCTCTGCCACCATCTCCATAAATAATCGCACCATTTAAAATATCGCCACTCGATTCATCAGAAAAAATATTAAGATTTGTTGAATTACTACTATCAGTTCCTAATTTTGAGCCATCAAAAGCGTTATAAGGTTTTCCTGCTGAAATATAGGTGTTTTTTGGTAAAGCAAATTGACGTTCATTTTTGAAATTTCGCAAATCAATCGTGACATTACTATCACCGTATAGCGTTCCTTGGTTAGTGGCACCACCTGAGATTGCATTGAGTCCTGTACGAGGAACACCTGAAAAATTACCACCTTTAATCAGCATGTTGCTATCACCATAAATATCGTGCGTAGTCGCTTCACCATAAGTGCCACCCATAGAAGCATTAATCACCCCATCATTAACAGTAACAGAAGGGTTTCCATTAATTTTACGTGAATGCCAACCGCCTCCTGACAAAAACCAGTTGATTTGGCCGTTATTAACAGTTGCGGTTGTGTTACCATCAATGCGATTATCCCAAAAACCCGCACCTTCTAGCGTGTCTACTAATCCGCCATTTAACGTAATGGAAGTATCACCATATGTTGTGCCAGAAAATCCCGCTCCATATGTCCAACGTGCTAACACGTTATTCAACACAACATTGGTATTACCTTTAATATAGACGTCTTGTGACCAACCAGTAATCCTGCCTCCACCACCGACAATATCAAAAGCAGATCCATAAGTAGTTGCATCAGAATTAGATTCTTTTGTTACATAGTAATCCTTCACACCTGTTGTCCCCATAAAGCTACCTATAGTCTGGGCTTTAAATACAAAGCCATCACCACCAAAGCTATTATACTGATTATTTTTAACACCTACTGTGACATAAGTATTCCCTTCCAGAAATCCTTTTACACCAAAGCCTCTTATATAAGCGTAGTCATCCGCTCCATACGAAACTGAACCATCTAATACATCTGTATAAATATCACCATAGACTTGATAGTTGCTGCTTTCAAGCGCCGCAACATAAGTTTCATCAGAAGTGTATTTATCAATATTAGCACTTGATAATTTAGTAGAGGATGGAGCAGCTGCATCAAAATCACCCGCGCCATTAATTCGGGTAAGTTCACCTTTATTTAATTTACGACCTGCTTTAATCGTATTTTTTATATCCCCTCTCATTACACCAGTATGTGAGTTTCCTCCACTGTATATTGCTCGACCAGTAGAAAAGAGGCTGGTGTCAAAATTATTGGTAATCGAAACTTCTGTCGTGTCTCCACCGATATTCCCACTGCGTGATCCACCATAATAATGTGGCCCACCTGTTAAATCAGCAGATCCTGACCAACCACCATAACCTTTGATAGTGTTATTCACATTACCTGTGATATCACCATAAGCCGTTCCACCATAGTAATTCGTTAACCTTAATTTCGAAGCAGTATTTGTACTATTGATAGACGTTGTAACATTACCCTTTACATTGGCTGTTACAGTTGCGGAGGTGCCTTGACCTGCTCCATACACATTAGCTATTGTCCCACCAGCATCATTAACTATTAATGAAGTATTACCATCAACGGTTCCGACTTTAACACCGCCACTTAATGTTGTAATACCAGCACCAGTGTTATTAATCACAACTGAGGTGTTACCCGTTACGTTGGCAGTCGCAGTTCCTGATGTGCCCTCACCACCACCGTAGACACTTGTTATTCCACCAGTTGTCTTGTTGATTTCTAACGAGGTATCTCCTGTGACGGTTCCGACTTTAGCACCACCACTTAAAGTTGAAATGGCTCCGGATGTATTATTGACAATAATTGATGGATTACCTGTTAAAGTACCACCTGATTCATTACCACCATATATTGACCAAGTATAGGCACCCGTAGCGTTAATCTCGATAGTTGGATTACCCGTAACATCTTGATTTTTTGATCCACCGTAAATATTTGAGATTACTGTACTACGAGAACCGCCTCCAAATAATGCATTATGTCCATTTAAGTACATGTTAGTGACACTATAGCTAATATTTCTCAATACTATGTCCGTTCCCCAATAGACATCAGTTCTCATTGTTAAGGTTTTAGCTCCTGTTGGTGCAACTGTGTTATTATTAATTTCATCAACTTGTGTACTTGTAAAAATCAACGTAGAAGCTTTACTTTCCAATGCCTTAAACGTAATATCTGTCGCTGAAGGATTAGCAGGTATTGTATCACTAGCTATTGAAGTATCAAAACTCACAGTTGTTCCAACATAAATACCATAATTTCCGCCATCACCGTATTGATAAATATCAAACAGCGCCTCTTTCATTCCAGCAATACTGCCCTTATATTCTTTAATCCCCGATTGCGTTTCTGGATTAGGAACCACAGCGATGTTCTTTGCATCCGTCATGTCTTTTAAATACACACCCATCGAATTTCGATCGAATCCCACTCGATCGGCATTGGTGGTTTTAATATCAAAAACAATAATCATTGAAATTAAAGCCAATAGGCTCACCAGTACTCCGATTACTTTTTTATTAATTTTCACATCAAACCATCTCCCTCCTTTTCCTAATTTAATTAACGTTTTATGAAAATCATCTAACTTCAATAAATAAATCCCCCCTCTGCCGCACAATTACTAAGGGCCTAACCGCTTTAGAGCGGATAGTCTTTTCATATTAAGTTTAAAGCAGCTAAAAGTATTTTTGGGATCATTTTACAGGCGATTAATTTGTCAAAAAAAGCTTTTTTTGTGAAAAAAAATGACGATTTTACAATATTTCTCTCTTTATTATCAAAATTAAAATTTTTTAGAGTAAAAATAGACAAAAATACCGGAAATCCTGAAAAAAAGCTTATCACGAACGTAATAAGACCCCTTTAAACAAACATTGCAACTAAAAGAGCTCATTTCAACACAAGATTTTAGACACTTTTGAACATTTTTGATAATCTTTCTTATACAAGTCACTATAATGGACAAAATACAACCAATTAAATCGTTATTTTTGTCGAACATTAACATAAAATAAAAAGGAAAATGACATGTTTCACATACAATAAACGTACATTTAACAACGATTAATAACTTAATGGCCTTTTTTTGATATAATAGAGTAGATAATTCACATATTTTTTAATTGTTTTTTTGTTAGGTTTGTATTGGGGGGATTGACAGTGTATAAATTGATGGAGAAAAAGGATCGCGATAAATACCGACTATTAAAATACTTACAGAGTTCTGAGAAGCAGCTCTTTCCAACAGCGGAATTAACCGAAAAATTAAATTTATCTGAAGTAAAAATCTCTGAACTGGTAGATGATTTAATTAATGATTTCAGTAGTAATTGGCCTGAATTACAAGCAAATGAACAACTGTTTCGTAACAACTTCAATGAGGTCATTAAAGGTCCTAATTATTCAGTCGAGCCGTTTTTTAAACTATTCATTCAACGTAGTATCTTGTATCAGCTGGCACGTGATTTATTTTATGAACGTGATATTTCTTTTGAAAAATATGCTGCTAAACATAATCGTAGTATCTCAACTATCATGCGTTTATGGCGCTATTTAAAGGATGTATTTTTAGAATTTGATATTCGAATTATCAAAAGAGAGGGAATTTTCATGATGGATGGACCTGAAGAAAAGATTCGCTACCTTTTTTTCACATTATTTAAAGATAGTGGCAAAAAAGTGCCCAGTCTTGTCCAGCGCTACCATCTAGACTATGTTAACGATTCTAAAGCAATTCCTGCTACTCAAATGAAAATTGACAACCTTAACTTAATGCTTAATATCGCTCTAACCAGAATACGCAAAGAAAAATTCATTGAGAAAGAAATGGATTTCTTCTATATTATGAATAAATTAACTAATGAAGAGGCATTTTATGAAATTTTCGCACCATTTTACGCCAAAAAATTGCCTGTTGACAGGCTCGAAACCGAAATTAATTTTTTATATTTTTTTATTAATACATGGAGCATTCTTGAACACAAAGTAGTTGCGAGTGCTAGTACTTACTTAACACCTAAGATCATTTCCCAAAAAGATTTCACGATTTGTAACAATATTTTATTTGAGGTTGGCAATGCGCATCAAATTAATCTCAACCCAGAAAGTTACTTCTACTTAATTGCCAATATGATCTTAATGCTTAGAAAACAAGCTGTCTTTGGTTCACTTGTTGATTTGCGCGGCAATTTTACTAATACTGATGAATACGATGCCTTTATGCAAAAATTACCACCCTCTGTGTTAGAACAAGATGCGATTTCAACTGAACAATTGTTCATACTCTACTACCCATTAATATCTGAAAATCAATCAATGATCAAAGTGTTATTAATGAGCCGCTATGGGTTTGAAAATATCAAGCTTCTACAGAAAAAAATCACATCTTTTCTTCATCATTCGGTTGAATTTATCCAGTTATTGCAACATAAACCTGATTTAATCATTACAGACTATTATTATGAAAACGATGAGGTTCCTATCTACTACATCACACCTTTCCCTCGAAACAGAGAATTGGAAAGATTAGCACGATTTATCGATGAAACAATTGAAACGTAACAATTAAATACAAAAAAAAGAGTTCAACATTTAGATTAAACGTTGAACTCTTTTCAAATATAGCGCCAAATCAGCCAACTAAACATGAGGATTGTTGACAAAATAATGACCAATGGTAACACACTATAACGAATAAATGTGTCTGTATATTGATAGGTGCTTTTGTTCATTGGTGATTGTACTACGTGCCTGATGTCATCCTTTTCTTCCTCTAACAATTCCCCCACAACCACAAGACGTTGCTCTGTTCGTTCAGGCTTATCACATGTAATCAAGGTTAGCTGAGGCTCTGATTGATTTTCCAAAACAGCTAGTTCCTTCTCCGAAACTAGGTGTTTCATCTTTACTCGGTACAAGAAATTTTCTCCCATGAATTCCACCATTATTAGACTGTCTTGTTTGAGCTCCTGTAATTTTCCAAACAAAACATTAGCTATTGTTAAATGATGGCCTACAATGACTATATTATCCGTTTCAAAATTCCTTTGCGGATACATCAATCCCGCACCATATAATAACTCCTCTTGTTTCAGTCCATAAAATAACGGCACTTCTAGTTCTATATCTGGGATAATAATTTGACCTACAGCTTCCCCAACTTCATCAGCTGAACTCTGCCAATAATCCGTAAGGGTTGGCAAAACAATTGCATCATTTGGTGTTACTTCAGGGAGTTGCTTTGCATATGATAACGAGGTCGTTTGAAATTTAACAAGGGTTACCGTATGCTTGATAACTGGAAAACTAACGAGCAAAACCCCTATAATCATCAAAAAAATAATCAAGCATTTATCCCGCTTCTTGTTCATTTTTTTTCTTTCTTCGTACTAACCACAAGATTAGTAATAAAACCAGTAGTAATAGTAATGCACCTATTAAAACAAATAGCCAAGTATAATCCTTTTTAATCGAGACGTCTTTACTATTTAATTCTTTAGCGACTTCTGAAGCAATTTCGAAATCCCCTGATAATTGCCAATGATTTTGATAAGTAATTACTTGATCTTCACTTTTTCGTGAAAATTTTCCATCAGATGCTTCATTACCATAAACATCAATCGTAATATGATACTTACCACCGGCTAATTTTTCACCGTTCAATGGAGTTGGAAACTTAAACGTTGTATTAGGGGCAATTTGGCCACGCTCTTTAGTTTCTTGATAAAGGACCTGATCACTACCTGCTTTTGTAATTTTAGTTTCTACATAAACGCGATTAATATACGCCTTTTGATCATTTTGAATATTAGCAGTAATAACATTACGCGCATTTATTTGATCTGGAACCACACTTATTAAATTCAAGTTTGGCATAACTTCTTCCTTGTTTTGGCGCATCAGTAACGCGACTACATAGGAATATTCATTTTTAATAGATAGTCCTTTGGCATCATCATTAACAGCGGTCTCTTCTTCGCGCTCTTTAAAAGTAATTCCACCAGCAAGAACTCCTTTAAATGCCTCCTCTGTCATCTTAACCTTGAACTCAACTATCTGTTCTGAATGAGCTTTTAACAAAACCTCTTCTGGATAATCTACTAACGTTTCTATCGGTATAGATAAACTAGCATCTTTTTCAATGTTATTTTTCCCATATTCAACGACTAAATTAGAGTTAGTGGTTGCACTGTTGACTGAGACATCGACTGTAACGTCCTGATTCGTATCATTTCTTAACGAAACTTTCAAATTATCTTCTTGGTTTGGTTTCAGTAATAAGTCAAAATACGTATTACGTGTGTCTAATTGATTTTCTGAAGGTATTGTTGTCACAGCAAAATTAAATTCACTCGCCTGCACGTGACTGATTGGTAGTGCACTAACTACCAATATCATGATAATCCACCTAATATTCCATATGTTTTTCATTATTATTTCTATCTCCCTTATAAAACACGAAAGATGAGAAGGTTATTGCAAACCTCTCATCTTACTTTATTTTTATCCTTTTGGTACGTCTGTAAGCGACCATGTTAATTTAGTATGATAAGTTGCAGCATACTTAGTTGTTGAACCTGGAACAAATAGTGAAACACTCTTAGCGCCGCTATCCGCGTCAGTTCCCCAAGTTAATAAATATGTTCCTGCTCCTGCCCCATCAGTTGCAGTCATCACATCTTCAGCTTCTCCTGTTCCCTTCAAAGTGATAGTCTCATAACCTGTTGGGAATTTTGATTCAGATTTACTTACGACTACGCCATTTTCCAATGTCAAAATAGCACCTGTTAAATATTGATCTTTGGCTGTTTTAAATTGGTCATCTTGCGTAACTTGTAAGCTCCAACCTGTTTCTGTTCCACGATTATCCGTCACCTGTACGTAGTTAGGTCCCACGTGTTCTGTTACTTTTCCATCCTTATCGGTTTTATGATAAGTCTGTGGCAATGCATAATAAGTCTGATCTTTAGAGGTGATTTTATTCTCACCAAAGTAAAAACTTGATGCATAATCAATCGACAATGGACCATTTGTCCCTTCAGTTGGTCCCTCTGGATCCGTTGGGTCAACTGGGTCAACTGGATCGGTTGGGTCAGTTGGGTCAACCGGATCAGTCGGGTCAGTATTAGGAGTAAATTCAATCACACCATTTGATACATATTCTCCACCATCAGGGGTTGTTTCTGCTAGTTGAATCATTGGTAAAGCTGTTGCTCCTAGTAAGGTTGCAGCTAAAGTAAGTGTTAGATTTTTTTTCATTCTCATCATTCTCCTTGTTTTAATTAATTAGCGGGTACATTTTCTAATGACCATAGTAATCTTCCTTCATAAGCGCCGAGTCGTTGCTCTTCAACGGGAATATCTGCACGAATTCCTTTATGATCCTTGTTTTCTAATATACTTGTTAAATCTGTTTGTCCTTTGTCATCACTTTCAAAAACCGTTATTTTTTGATCACTAATTAGACGTGAACTACTATCATTCACAAACGATAGTACTCCCATTAATTCATGGCCGTTATTATTTAACGGTTGACTTTCTGATAACTGTAACCGCCAGCCACTAGAGGCTCGTTCATCTACAACCGCTAGGCGACCTTTCGCTTGACCGTAGATTCTCAAGTCTGTGTTTGAAATTTTATGTTGCCCAAATTGAATCGCTTCTGGTACTTCAGCTAAGTATAGTTCTCCCACACGATAGTAGAAATAAATATCTTTCGACTCATGTTCAAAGATTCCTGCTGTATTACCCGAGTCAGATTTAAAGACATAACCGGGAAGATTTTTTGGTTGTTCTTGATATGATGCACCAATTTTCCCTGTAATTTTTTTAGGTTCTGCAACATCTTGACTCTGGTTAAAAAAGTTTTTATAGTATACGTTCAGCGTTTTTTCTTTTGGTTTTATAATATGTAAAGCAATATCATTTGATTTCTTAATGAGAACCTCGTCTTCTAGATATTGAAAGTTTAACGTCAATAATTTGTCTGTCATCTGAGCCACTACACTCGCTTCAAATTCTATCGTTAAATCCTCTTTAGCAACTAGCAAGCGATCAACATCAATCATTAGACGATTATTTTCGACGATTAATTCTGAAGATTGAATGGATTGACCATTCAATTTAACCGATCCATCAACATATGCTAATTCACTTGGTAGATCAATCGTTACTCTTTTTTCAACGTCAACCATAAAGTAGTTTGTCACATTTAATATGTTCTTGAATTTAATATTCGCTAAATGTTCTGCTTCTCCTTCAGTCACATAGTTACCTTGATCAATACTCATCGTCGCTTTTGATGATACTTCTGAAGGGATTTGTGTAATAGCTAAGGCATTTTCTTGTGATCGTTCACCTGTTGATGATGTAAATCCCCAGTATACTGAACTACCGCCAAATTGTTTATTAATATCTTGAACCGTATACGATGCCGTCCCTATTCCTTCTAATTCATAACTTAATTGCTGGTTAACGGCATTCCATTTAACTGTTAAAAGGCGCCAATTACCATTAGAAAGATGCGTATTAGGTTTTATCACTCCTGAATGTTCACCACGATAGCTACCATTGTAATATTTAGGTGTCACAAACCCAACATGACCATAATCACTATTCCTACCTATTTCAGAATCCATCCAGTCACCATTGTAGTATGTATCAAATTCTATCGATAAAGCATTTCGAATATATGATTGACCCACATTTTCAGAATAGGCGCCTAGTCCCTTACCTGAAGATCCTATTACTTGAGATGGAGAACTAGTCATCCTTGGATCGTTGGTCAGAGTAAATGTCATACCATCAGCAGCTAATGACTTATTATCACCTAGATATAAATAACTTTTAAAAGTAAAGTCTGATAGCAAACTAATCTGCTTTCTAGACCAAATAGCACCATATTGATTTTTTTTATCTGGATTTATTTGTAACAACTTACCGTCATTCAAAATATTAGGCCCTACGCCAATCGGCGGTTGAAACACCTTGTCAATTGCAATGATATTGGGATCATTTGGCAAAGTAGCCGCGTAAAGTGCTCGTTTTGAGCTCAATTTGGTCACTAATTCTGTTGTCTCTGTTGTTTGTTCTATGATGCTTTCATGATTCCTATCATCATTTAAATCACTCAAACTAGTGTCAGTTTCTTTACTTTCTGATGTAATTGATTCTAAAGAAGATGATGCAGTAGTTTCGGTAACTTCTGACATATCATCAGTTGCTTCTTCACCAACTATTTCTATCTGAGAACTTGATAGTTGATTATCTGTCATAGTTGTTTCTATATGTTGTTCTGATGAAGTGGTCGCTTGAGTAAAAACGGGAAAGATACTCGTTATCAAGCAGCTACTCAATAGAAAGCTTAATATTTTATTATTCAATCTCTTTCCCTCCTCTGATTATTGCCCAGGGGTATCAGTTAAACTCCATACTAATTTGGTTTGATAAGTCACTGCATCTTTAGGGGTCGCACCCGGAACAGACAGTTTTACAGCTTTCGTGACATTTACCATCTTGGTTTCACCACTTTCAAGGTGTTCTTCAACAGTTTCCACATTCCCCCAGTAAGTTGCCCATGTCCCTGCTCCTGTTCCTGCTTTAGCCGATGTAACAAGCGATTCTTCACCAACTTTTAATGTAATAATTTCTGAAGGAATGGGTTCTTCAACATTTTTAGCGTTACTATTAACTTTTGGCTCTTTAAATGTAATTTGAGCCCCTGTTAAAACGTTGTTTAATGTCTCACTAGTTGCAGTGAATTCCCCTTCTTGCTTAACCTTTAACGTCCAACCACTATTTGTACCACGGTGATCAGAAATTTGAACGAAGTTAGGCGTGTCTTGTTGATCCCCTTCATAAGACTGCGCTCTCGCATAATAAATTTGATCTTTGTTAGAAATTCGATTAGTACCGAAATCTAAACTAGACGCATAATCAATCGATAATGGGCCTTGCGTTCCTGGGTTTGGTCCTTCAGGATCAGTCGGATCAATCGGTTTTACCGGATTTTCTGGATCAGGTTTTTCTGGATCAACTGGATCAGTTGGATCCAAGTTGGGAATAAATTTTACTGAACCATTTGATTGATACGTCTTCAATTCTTCTGCGTTAACTACCTTCTGACTAGCTAATACGCCTAAAGTTGCTAGTGATAACATTGTGATAACTTTAAATTTCATACATTGTTCCTCCTAATTAAGACGATTATTTTGTGGTGTATCTTGTAATGACCAAATTAAATCAGTCTTGTATACTTTGGCCAATTTTACTGACTTACCAGGGACAAAAAGTTGCACAGCCTCCGCATTTTCACTTAAATTTGAACCGAAACGGTAAACCCATGTCCCAAGTCCTGTTCCGGGTTCTGCTTCAACGACTGGTAATTCTTCACCAACTACTAAATCAACACGCTCCTCAACAATCGTTGGTTGATACTTAAGATCAACATTTGAAGCAATACTGGCTTTAGTCAAGCTCAGCTCTGCTCCAACCAATTCTTCATGAGCTAATGTCATGAAGGGCGTCACTTGCTTTACAAATAATTTCCAGCCAGCTAGTGTTCCACGTTTGTCTGTCACTTGAACGTATGTCGGTTTTTGACTATCTCCTTCCATTTCATCCGGATAGGCGTAATAGGTTTGATCTGTCGGTAAAATGTGTTGAGAGCCAAACATTAACGGTGAACCATAATCGATTGAAAGTGCGCCACTAGTACCAGGACCTGGTGGATTTTTAGGTTCAACAGGTTCTGTTGGATCGGGGCTTTCCGGATCAACGGGCTTGTTGGGCCCTTCACCTGCTTCAAACGTGAGGTCACTCTTAGTTTCAGATTGTTTTGGAAAAACTTCTGTGTTCTCTTCAGCAATTCCTTCCTGAGTAGTTGAAAATGCACTCACTGTGAGGATAATAACAGCCAAGCAACTAGAGATTTTTTTCATTGGCTTCAACTCCTCTTCTTTTTAGCCTAACTAACATAAATGAAGCGAATACTAAAACCACACAACCTAACTGTTGATATATGGGATTCAAATAATCGCCAGCAATCGGTAAAATAGCCCGTACTTTATTTTGAGTGGTGCTTACAGGCTCTGTAGACTGTTGCTTCGTTTCACTATTCGTTAGCTGATGGTCTTCGTCAATAACGGGTGGTGCCTGTTGTTCATAGTGACCATAAAAACTCGTTTGTCCGTTTGACTGATAATTTTGAGACTCTGCATAATAAAAACCACTAGTTGTAAAAAGTACGCCTAAGATAAACAAAAAGAACAAACTATTCTTTCTCACTACTTCCCCCTCCTGACTTTCACCTGCTAATGGACCTAGTAGATAAACACATCATAAATCATCATTTCATTTTTTATTCTCAAAAAATTCTTTTTTTTTTCACAATTTTAATTGTTTTTTTCAGCCACTTTCGTCCTTGTTGCTAAAACGTTCAATTCTATTAATAATCAAAAGTTTGTAGAATCCTTTTTATTTATCATCCCTTTTAAATTACGCTGCTGGCTTATTTTTTATCAAAATAAAATTAGTTTTATGAATAAATTGATATTTTCCTGAAAACATTTAGAAAATACTACTAGTTATTAAACTAATTTTGTCATTTTTTTTGCAAAAATTGGCTTAATCATTCCGTTGATTGAACTTTTTTTTTTATTATATTTTGTATAATCTAATTATGATTCGTACCTAATTTCGAATGAATATCTAAACCCCTTTATCCTTTCAACTATTACACCAGCTTAGAAGGGTAAAAAAAGAGATCACTTCTCTCCCAAATAAAAGTGATCTTCTTCTCCCAAAAAAGAGCAGGAAAAACAATATTGTTGTTTTTCCTGCTCTTTTCGTTTGTTTATTTTAATAAAATACTAGCGATTAAGCCGATAATTTGTGCGGAATTAAAAATCACTAAATTCTTAATCGAAATGACAAAGGTTTCGCGTTTGACTTGCTTTGCACTAAACGCTTTGACGTTTTTCATAATTAAAGGCAACGTCAATAACACAATTAACATAATCGGATGATAGACTTTAAAAATAACTCCTACTATCATAACCAAATAACAGCTATACATTAAAATATTAAAGAGTAAAATCCCATTTTTTCTACCTATATAATAAGGCAACGTGTAACGGTGATTCGTAATGTCTTCATCTAAGTCACATAAATTATTGGCTAGCATAATGTTAGCAATGGTAAAAATCATTGGTAACGAAGCTAAACCTACCGGAATTAACTTTCTTAAATCCCCAACTAGATTAAATTGCCAATCTTTTAAACTTAAGAAGAAAAAACCTAAATCATACGTATTAATATAAACCGTAATCAAGAAAATCCCTAAGCCCATAGTCACCCCACTAAATAACTCACCTAGTGGCATGCGGGATAATGGTACCGGACCAAACGTATAAAAAATTCCGATTAAACAACATAGACCACCCATCACCAATAACAACCAACCTGTTTTTACTGATAGATAAATCCCTACAATCATCGCAAAACCAATCATTGCAAAAATCAACGTTTGAACTGTCTTATCCGATAATCCTGCTTGCCCTACAATATTAGTTTCATATTTATAAGTCTCATTTTTTGCTTTACGGAAATCCATATAATTATTTATCGCCGTTGTACACATATCAAACACTAGCATTCCTAAGAAGAAAATAATCGTGTTAGACCATTTAATTTGGTCAAAATAATACTGAGAAAACAGCACGCCGATAATAAATGGAAATAAACTTGCTAGTTTCGTTTGAATTTCAACCAACTTAAAAAATACATTTAAATTCATTTTTTCGCTCCTGTATCTTGTTCTTACTATATTTAGTTTGCTAATTCGTAACCCGAGTCAAGATTCATATTGAAGTTTCCTTTTAGGCCTTCACTAATGTAAACTTTGTGATCTTTCGTAATGAAAACAGCTTCTATATCATCACGACCATTCACATAATCTAAGCCTTTTTCTAAGCCCATTGAGAAGACTACCGTTGACAAACCATCACCATCAACTGACTTATCTGAAATAATTGAAACGCCCGCAATTTCATTGTCAAAAGGATAACCTGTTTTCGCATTAAATAAATGATGATATTTCACGCCATCTACTTCTAGGAAACGTTCATAAATACCTGAAGTAACTAACGAACGATTAGAAGCGGTTGTTGAGCCGACGATTTGGTTACGTTGTTTATCAGGATCTTGAATACCGACTGTCCATTCACCATCTTTTTTATTAGGGCTCTTACCTAAGACATAGACATTCCCACCTAAATCAACAATAGCAGTGGTCACGCCATTATCTTTTAAGACTTTGACTACTTCATCTGCAATAAACCCTTTAGCAATCGCCCCTAAATCTAGTTGCATACCTTTTTCTTCTAAATAAACAGTCTGTTCTTCTTTATTCAACTTAACCTTATGATAGTCAACTAATTTTAGTTTCTCATCAATTTCAGTTTGTGATGGTTTACGAGCATCATCAAAACCGATACGCCATAGGTTTGTAATTGGCCCAATAGTGAAGTCAAAACCACCATCTGAATCTTCTGTATAGTCATACGCTTTTTCGATTAAATTGTAGACATCTTCTCTGACTTTAACTGGTTTAATCCCTGCTTGGCGATTAATTTCTTCTACTTCAGAATCAGCCGCATCAGGCTCGTTTACTGTTACAATATCAGCTAAGTCTTTGACACGATCAAAAGCTTTCTTCAATACTGCTTCTTTACCATCATCATAAATTTGAACCCTAACATACGTCCCCATTAAATATTGTTGCTCACTATAAGCTTCCTTATTAATTTTACCGGAAGAATTATCAGATGTTTGTTCTTTGTTAGTGCAACCAACTACTACAAATAGACTGATTAATAAAACTAAGGTCACCCATACTTTTTTATTGAAATTCATACTTTCGTCTCACTTTCACAAATTCGTTTCTTCTATCCTACTATTTTTTACCATTTAATTAAAGGTTTAATCGCTAGAAAAACTGGTTAAGCCCGTTATTTTTTCACATTCTTATTATTGTTGTTATTGTGAAAAAAATTCAATCTAACAATAAAAAAAGGGCCGCGACTAAATTGTCACGCCCTTTTTCTAACACTTAAGAATTATTTTGCCATTACAATGTTGTCAACTTCAATTGTAGTAGTATCGCCTTTTTCAGCAGCGTTTACTAATTGTTCTGCGTACATTTGGAAGCTGTGGCTTGAGTGAGTTGCGCCTGTTACTACTTCAACATCACCAACTGATTCAGCTTTAACTAATGCTTCATTTAATGCTGGAATAAATTCTTCTGGGCTCACGCCTGCTTTTTCTTTCATCATTTCATTATATTCAGCATCGTCTTTTTTAGAGTTGCCTTCAGCGTTCACGTAATCGAAGTTTGATGTAGCGATTTTGCCATCTTTAACGTCGATTGAGAAGACTGTACGGTAACCGTTAGATTCGTTTTTCTCTTCTAATTTGTATGTACCGTCAACTAAGTCAGCACCATTGTCAATTTCGATAGTTTCAGTGTTACCAGCTTGTGCTGCTTGGATTAATTGTTGTGCATAGTTGATGAAGCTGTGGCTTGAGTGAGTGGCACCTGTTACTACTTCAACACCAGCGCTTTGAGACGCTACTAATGCTTCGTTTAAAGCTGGAATGAATTCAGATGGGCCTACGCCTGATTTAGCTTTCATGTTATCATTGTATTCTTTATTGTCTTTTTTAGAGTTGCCATCAGCATCTAAGTAATCGAAGTTTGATGCAGTAATTTTGCCATCTTTAACATCGATTGAGAAGACTGTACGGTAACCGTTAGATTCGTTTTTCTCTTCTAATTTGTATGTGCCATCTTGTAAATCTGCACCTGCAACTTTTTCAGCTACTGCTGATTCTTCTGTTCCAGCTTCAGATGAAGAAGCAACTTGTTCAGTTGAAGCTGCACTATCTTTTGATGTTTCTTTATCTTGATCACTTGAACAACCTGCCAATAATAATGTTGCCATTGCAGCGACTGCCATACCTGATAATAATTTAGTTTTTTTCATTGTTAATTCCATCCTTTTTTAGTTATTTATTAAACTTAAACGTTTGTGAAAAATATTACATACTCATCATACAACATCTTCAAAACGCTTGCAACATCTATTTTGATTTTTTTGTGAAAAAAATAACCAATTACTATGAAAAAGCTTTTAAAGGATAGACTTTTTTCAGAAAAAGCTCTATAATGAAGTGTATGTGTAATTTTATTCAAACATAAGTATTGCATTTATTCATTATTATGTATCTAAGTAAAGGAGAGAACAAACTATGGCTAAAACAAAAATCGTCGTAGTCGGAGCTGGTTATGCTGGTGTCTTCGGTACTAAGTTTTTATCTAAAAAACTTAAAAAGAACCCAGATGTTGAAATCACACTGATCGACCGTCATTCATATCAAACAATGATGACTGAGTTACATGAAGTTGCAGGTGGCCGTGTTGAGCCTGAAGCGATTCAATACGACTTACAACGTTTATTCTGTCGCAGAAAAAATGTGAACATCGTTACGGATAACGTAACAAACATTGATAAAGAAAACAAAGTGGTTATCACTGAAAACGGTGAGTACCCATTTGATTACGTCATGTTAGGAATGGGTGGTGAACCAAATGACTTTGGTACACCAGGTGTTAAAGAAAATGGCTTCACTTTATGGTCAATGGAAGATGCGATTCGTTTGCGCGAACACATCGAAAACACAGTTAAAGCAGCTTCTTTAGAAGCTGACGATGCAAAACGTCGTGCGATGTTAACGTTCGTTGTTTGTGGTTCTGGTTTCACAGGAATCGAAATGGTCGGCGAATTAGTAGACCAAAAAGAACACATCGCGAAGAAAAACAAACTGTCACCAGACGAAATTACTATTAAAGTAGTAGAAGCTGCTCCAACAATCTTGAACATGTTAGATCGCTACGATGCTGATATCGCTGAGCGCTACCTAGTTAAAAAAGGTGTTGAAATTATCAAAGCTTCACCAATCGTTGAAGTTGGTGCGGAAGAAATCACTCTTAAGAGTGGCGAAACAATCCCAACTCACACATTAATTTGGACAGCTGGTGTTCAAGCTAACAGTGACGCTAAAGCCTTCGAAATGGAATCAGCTCGCGCTAACCGTTTAGTAGCGAACGAATTCTTACAAGCTAAAGGTTACGAAGATAAAGGGATTTATGTTGTAGGTGACTTAGTTTATTACGAAGAAACACCTAACACACCAACCCCTCAAATCGTACAAGCAGCTGAAGGAACTGGTCATTACGCCGCTGAAAACATTATCGCTGAAATTAACGGTACTGAGAAAAAACCTTATAAAGGAAACTACCAAGGTTTCATGGTTTCAATCGGTGCTAAATACGGTGTTGCTTGCTTATTCGACAAAATCCACTTAAGTGGTGCTATGTCAATCATCATGAAACACATCGTTAACTTGAAATATTTCTTTGATATTCGTTCAGGACATTACATGTTCCAATACATCATGCATGAATTCTTCCATGTTAAAGACGAAAGAAACGTGTTACGTGGACACTCTTCTCGTAACAGCAACGTTCTTTGGAGCGTGCCATTACGTATTTTCTACGGTTTAACTTGGTTAATCGAAGCAATGCACAAAATCGTTGGTAACGGCGAATGGTTAAAACCATCAACTTGGTTTGGTGAAGGTTCTTGGTTCACTAACGCAGTTGCGTTCCCATTTGAATGGTTACAAGAAGCAACAACTGGTGCTTCTGCTGCAGGTGATGGTGCTGAAGCAACGGCTGAAGCAGCTCATCAAGCATTTGGTTTAAGCTATGCTTACGGTAACGAACCAATGATGGTCTTTGATCACATGCCTAAATGGTTTGAATCAGTGATGAAATTCATGATGCCTAACCAAGAAGTTGCTCTATTCTTCCAAAAATTCATGTCAATTTTTGAAGTCTTATTAGCCCTAGCAATCATCTTCGGATTATTCACTTGGTTAGCAAATGGTGTCACTATTGCTTTAGTTGCAACATTCTGTTTATCAGGTATGTTCTACTGGGTAAATATCTGGTTCATTCCAGTTGCCTTTGCTTTAATGAACGGTTCAGGTCGTGCATTAGGTTTAGACAAATGGGTACAACCTTGGGTACAACGTAAATTAAGCAAATGGTGGTACGGTGACGTTAAGTCTCGCTACGGCCAAGCTAAATAGTAGCAAACCCAATATTTCAATAAAGTTCTAGGGAATGCTTTTCCTAGAACTTTATTTTTTATGCTTGCAACCTTTAATAAAATGAGCTAGACTAGATTAACTTTTAAGGAGGAGTTTTATGCAAAGTAAAAATAAAAAACTCATCTATATTTCCTTGCTAGTAGCTCAAGGTGTGATTATTGGCTTATTAGAAAATATGATTCCTTTTCCATTTGCCTTTGCTCCTGGAGCGAAGCTTGGATTAGCTAATCTTATCACCATTATCGCCTTGTTCACCCTCTCTACTAAGGAAAGTTTTGCCTTAGTTTGTATGAGACTAATCTTAACAACATTATTAGGAGGAACGATTTCAACTTTCCTCTATAGTGCTGCCGGAGCCTTTTTAAGTTATTTCGGTATGTTATTGGTAAAACAACTAGGACCAAAACGTGTCAGCGTGATTGGAATTAGTTCCACAGGCGGCTTCCTTCATAATGTTGGTCAGCTCGTCGTCGCCAGTCTAATTGCTCGTTCTTGGACCGTGATGATGTATCTCCCCGTCCTTTCCTTAATTGGTATTCTTGCGGGAATTGCCGTAGGGATTGCGGCAAACTACTTATTAGAACACGTCAATGTGTTTAAATATTTTCAACGTCATTAATCCAACAATTACGTATTAAAAAATTAAGGAGTGAACCATGTGAACGTACATCCTCTATGGAATCAATATCCCTCACTCAAAAAAGAATTGGAACAAACGTTAGAGCTTATGGCCTCTTCCATTAACTTGTCTAATAAAGAAGTTGAAGCAGCTATCTTAGATATGATTAATTCTGGTGGCAAGCTTTTACGACCCGCTTATTTATTACTTTTCTCCCAATTTGGAAAAAAGCGTGAGCTAAACAAAATGATGGCACTGGCTGCTTCAATGGAAACCTTACATACCGCTACATTAATTCATGATGACATCATAGATGAAGCCGATACACGTCGTAATTCACCAACTGTTCAGGCTACATTCGGTAAAGATGTCGCAGTTTACGCAGGTGACTATCTTTTTGTGAGCTGTTTTAAATTAGTTGCTAAATACGCGTCTTCTTTAAAAAGCGTCCAACTAAACGTGGATAGTATGGAAAAAGTCTTAAACGGTGAGCTAGGACAAATGGATCAGCGCTACAACTACGACGTGAGTGTCAACCAATATTTAGATAATATTTCTGGAAAAACCGCTGAATTATTCTCATTAAGTTGTTTTTTAGGCGCATTTGAAGCGGGTGCTTCAACTCTTGTCGCTAAATCTGCCAAAGAAATTGGGCATGATATCGGCATGGCCTTTCAAATTCTAGATGACATTCTCGACTATTCACAATCAGAAACAACGATTGGCAAACCTGTTTTAGAGGATATGAAACAGGGGGTTTATTCATTACCACTGTTATGTGCCTTAGAAACACATCGCGAACAACTTGTCCCTTTATTGGATAACCGACACGCGATGACCTCAATTGACACGCAAATGGTCTATGACATCATTCAACAAGCCAACGCGGTTGAACAAGCACGTCAATTAGCACATGATTATACCGAAAAAGCTTTAAAAGCTATTAATAAATTACCAAAAAACAATGAACAAACAAAAGAGATTTTAAGTCAGTTGACACACTCACTACTTAAACGCTCACATTAATAAAAAACTGCTTTTGACTCTGTCACAGGCAGTTTTTTTCTAGACTTAGCCCTTAACTTGCTAAAGGCATTTTTAATCGTTATAATGCTTTAGAGGGACAAATTTTAAACATAGAAAAGGAGCAACACATGCTTACAGTAACAGACATTAGTTTACAACTTTCAGATCGTAAACTTTTTGACAACGTCAATATTAAATTCACCCCAGGTAACTGCTACGGTCTTATTGGTGCAAACGGTGCCGGTAAATCAACATTCTTAAAAATCTTAGCAGGAACATTGGAACCAACAACTGGTAATGTTTCTTTAGGACCTGACGAACGCTTAACGACTTTAGCCCAAGATCACTTTGCTTTTGAAGAGTACACTGTTTTAGAAACAGTTATTATGGGACATGAACGCTTATACCAAGTGATGAAAGAAAAAGACGCTATCTATATGAAAGAAGATTTCACTGAAGAAGACGGTAATAAAGCTGCTGAACTTGAAGGTGAATTCGCTGAATTAAACGGTTGGGAAGCTGAACCAGAAGCTGCCACTTTATTACAAGGTTTAAATATTCCTGATAGCTTATTAGATGTTAAAATGAGCGAATTACCAGAAGGACAAAAGGTGAAAGTCTTACTTGCCCAAGCCCTATTTGGTAAACCAGATGTTCTTTTACTAGACGAGCCAACTAACGGTCTTGATACAGTATCCATCGAGTGGTTACAAGAATTCTTAATCAACTTCGAAAACACAGTCATCGTTGTTTCCCATGACCGTCACTTCTTAAATACAGTATGTACACATATGGCTGACTTAGACTTCGGAAAAATCCAATTATACATTGGTAACTATGATTTCTGGTTAGAATCAAGTCAATTAGCTGCTAAGTTACAAGCTGACTCAAATGCTAAAAAAGAAGAAAAAATCAAAGAATTACAAGACTTTATCGCTCGTTTTAGCGCAAACGCGTCTAAATCAAAACAAGCAACGTCTCGTAAAAAAATGTTAGATAAAATCACGCTTGATGATATCCAACCATCTTCTCGTCGTTACCCATTCGTAGGATTCTCACCAGATCGTGAAATTGGAAATGATTTATTGCACGTTGAGAATATCTCAAAAACAATCGACGGTAAGAAAATTTTAGATAACGTGTCATTCACTTTATCTAAAGATGACAAAGTTGCGTTCTTATCAAATAACGATATTACAACCACTACTTTATTCAAAATCTTAATGGGCGAAATCGAGCCAGATACTGGTTCAGTTCGTTGGGGTGTGACAACATCACAAGCTTACTTACCAAAAGATAACTCTGAAGAATTCTCGACTGACATTTCAATCTTAGATTGGTTACGTCAATATGCATCGAAAGAAGAAAACGATAATACCTTCTTACGTAGCTTCTTAGGTCGTATGTTATTCTCTGGAGAAGATGTAATGAAATCAGTTAACGTCTTATCAGGGGGAGAAAAAGTCCGTTGTATGTTATCTAAATTGATGTTATCTAAATCTAACGTCCTAGTATTAGATGATCCAACGAATCACTTAGACTTAGAATCAATTACAGCCCTAAATGATGGCTTAATTGCCTTTACAGGATCAATTTTATTCTCTTCTCATGACCACCAATTCATCGAAACATTAGCAAACCGTGTGATTGCTGTTTCTGATAAAGGGGTAGTGGATCATCCAGATTCAACTTATGAAGAGTTCTTAAATAACAAACGCGTACAAGAAAAAGTACAAGAATTATACGCTGACTAATTAGAACAAGCAAAAAGCATTGAGCCTTAAATGGTTCAATGCTTTTTTACGATAAGAAAAAACGCTCAAGAATTAGCCGTATCTGATGCCAATTCTTGAGCGTTTAATTTTATTTATTTTCTGATTGAAAAGACGGCTAAACCACCAAAACCTGTGTGACAAGCAATGGTTGGACCCATTGGATACATTTCAATCGGTACATTTAAATCACTTAATTTTTCTTTTACCACTTCAGCTGCCTCTAAATCACCTGCGTAAGCAATAAAAATTTTATCCGTGTCAGCGACTGAAATATTAGTACGTGTTTCATCAGCAATTTTCGTGATAGCTTTCTTACGACCACGTGTTTTACTGTTACTTTCTAACTTACCTTCTTCAGTCACAATTAAAATTGGTTTAATATTAATTAACGTACCCACAGCTGCAGCTGTTTTAGACACACGTCCACCACGTTCTAGATGCTTTAAATCATCAACGGTTACCCATGATTGTACACGTTTAGATAACTGTTTAATAACTGCAACAGCCTCTTCAACCGTTTTGCCTTCATTACGTAAGCTAACTAATTTATCGACTAACAGCCCTTCACCTAAACTAGCTTGCTTCGTATCGACTAACGTGATAGGTACATTGATATATTCATCTTCTAACATATTAACAGCTGTCATCGCATTATTGAACGAACCACTTAAACCAGATGAGAAACCTAGATAGATAACCGGTGTTGAATCTTCCTTGATTAAAGATTTAAACATTTCTAAGTAGCTTCCTACATTAACTTGAGAAGTGGAAGCTGGTTTCCCTGCTTGAACCTCTTCCATTAACCACTGGCTATTAAACGTCTTGCCAGAATCGTCTATATATTCTTTGCCATCAACTGTTACGACCATCGGAATCACATGAACATGCTCATTCTCTAATACGCTATAAGGTAAATCACAACATGACTCTGTTACTATTCTAAATTTCATTCTTTCATCCCTTTTCTTAGTTAGATTTGGCTCCAAACACTTTCTAACACATTTGTTTGAGAGCGATCTGGACCAACTGAGAATGTCGAAATGCGTACACCGACTAATTCTGAAATACGGTGAACATAATTACGAGCATTTTCTGGTAAGTCGGCTAATGTTTTACATCCTGTGATGTCTTCGCTCCAACCTGGTAATTCTTCATAGATTGGTTTACATCTTGATAATTCTTTTAAGCTTGCTGGGTAGTGGTAAATTTTCTCACCATCTAAGTCGTAAGCTGTACAAATTTTAACGGTTTCTAAACCACTTAAAACGTCAATTGAGTTTAATGATAAGTTTGTGATACCTGATACGCGACGTGAATGACGCATTACTACTGTATCAAACCAACCCACACGACGTGGACGACCTGTTGTTGTACCGTACTCGCGGCCAACTTCACGAATGCGATCGCCTGTTTCATCAAATAATTCAGTTGGGAATGGACCATCACCTACACGAGACGTGTAAGCTTTACATACACCCACAACTTTATCGATTTTAGATGGACCAACACCACTACCGATTGTTACCCCACCAGCTACAGGGTTTGATGATGTAACAAATGGATACGTCCCTTGGTCGATATCTAACATAACCCCTTGCGCACCTTCAAATAAAACGCGTTTACCGTTATCTAATGCATCGTTTAAGATAACTGAAGTATCGGTAACATATTTTTTGATTTGTTGACCATATTCATAGTACTCTTCAAAAATATCATCAAATTCAATCGCTGTATCATCAAACATTTTAACGAATTGACGATTTTTTTCTTCTAAATTAATTTTTAAACGTTCTGCAAAGATCTCTTTATCTAATAAGTCGGCAATACGGATTCCCACACGTGCTGCTTTGTCCATGTAAGCTGGTCCGATACCTTTAATCGTTGTTCCGATTTTATTTTCACCTTTAGCATCTTCTTGTAATTGATCCAATTTGATGTGGTAAGGTAAAATAACATGTGCACGATCTGAAATTCTTAAGTTGTCAGTTGAAACATTATGTTCTGCTAAGTATGCAAGTTCTTTAACTAATGATTTAGGGTTAACGACTACACCATTCCCGATAACACTGATTTTTTCTTTATAAAAAATACCTGAAGGAATTAAATGTAGCTTGTAAGTAACACCATCAAATTTAATGGTATGCCCCGCATTATCGCCACCTTGATAACGAGCGATAACTTCTGCGTTCTCACTTAAAAAGTCCGTGATTTTCCCTTTACCTTCGTCGCCCCATTGTGTACCAACTACTACTACTGATGACATAATATTACACCTCTTTAAATTATTTTAAATCCTTGACTATAGTACCAATTTACCACTCATAAATCAATAAAATTCGAACATTAATTTCTTTTAAAAAAATAAAAAAGATAAAACACGAACATTAAAACATTTATTATCCATTAATCATAGCGACTTCAGTCGAATTAAAACTCCGTGCGATTCGTAATCGAAGAAAACTTATTATACTCTTTAATAAATAACAGCTCTACCGTACCACGAGACCCACTACGGTTCTTTTCAATAATGACTTCAATGACATTATTTTCTTCACGCTCATCGGCATCTTCATCACTATCACGTTGATAATAATCATCACGATATAAGAAAGCCACAATATCAGCATCCTGCTCGATTGATCCAGATTCACGAATATCACTTAAAACTGGACGCTTGTCTTGACGCTGTTCAACTCCACGTGATAACTGAGACAAGGCGATAACCGGAACTTTTAACTCTTTAGCCAGTTTTTTCAATTGACGTGAGATTTCAGACACTTCTTGTTGACGGTTCTCACGGCCTGTTCCTTCAATCAACTGTAAATAGTCAATCAGGATTAAGCCTAAATTACCTTTTTCTTGCGCTAACTTACGACATTTCGCACGAATCTCCGTAATCTTAATCCCTGGGGTGTCATCAATGTAAATGTTCGCTTTTGACAAGCTACCCATCGCCATGATTAAATTCGACCATTCTTCTTCGGTTAATTGTCCGGTTCTTAAATGACTTGCTTCAATCGTTCCTTCCGCACACAACATACGGTTCACTAATGATTCGGCACCCATTTCAAGACTGAAGATAGCCACACCTTTATCGGTTTTTGTTCCAACATTTTGCGCGATATTTAATGCAAAAGCTGTTTTCCCTACCGCAGGACGAGCAGCTAAAATAATTAACTCTTCAGGTTGTAAACCAGCTGTCATTTTATCAAGCGCATGATAGCCGGTTGGTAGACCTGTGATAGCTTCGTCTACTCGAGATAGTCTCTCAATTTCAGCAAAGGATGTATTTAAGACATCTGAGATTGATAAGAAACCAGAACGATTACGTTTTTCTGAAACTTCTAAGATACGTTTCTCTGCATCATCCAGAATCGTTTCAACACTATCAGATTGTTCAAAACCTTTTGTCACGATATCGGTTGCTGTAGTGATTAAGTTTCTTAATAATGACTTTTGCTCAACAATTTTAGCATAGTGCGCCACATTAGCAGCCGTCGGAACAACTAAGGCTAACTCCGTTAAATAATTTAGGCCACCGATGTCTTCTAATAAGTTCAACGACTCCAACTGGTCTTTGACGGTAATGACATCGATTGCTTCATTACGTTCATTCAACGCTAACATCGTTTGGAAAATCAATTGATGACTGCGACGATAAAAATCCTGATCGGAAATATACTCCATCGCTTCAACAATCGCATCTGCTTCTAAGAAAACCGACCCTAACACGGCTTGTTCCGCTTCGATATTTTGAGGTGGTATTCGTTCTTGTAAAACCTCGTTCATTATTTGACTCCCTCTAATTCCAATTATTGGCTAACGACATGAACACGTAACGTTGCGGTTACCTCTGGATGTAATTTAATTGGCACATTTTTGTAGCCTAAATTACGGATTGGATTATTTAATTCCATTTTTCGTTTATCTACTTTGTAGCCATGCTGTTTTTGTAAGGCTTCTGCGATTTGTTTAGACGTGATTGAACCAAACAAGCGGCTATCTTCACCGGCTTTGGCTTTCATTTCAACCACAAATCCTTCTGCTTCAAACGTCGCTTTAAGCTCCTCTGCTTCAGCTTTTTTTGCTGCTTCTTCTTTTTCTTTAGCTTTTTCTTGCCCTTTCAACTCAGACAAGGTAGTGCTTGTTGCCTCTTTTGCTAAACCTTTCTTAATTAAAAAGTTTTGAGCATAACCTGAAGAGACTTCTTTCACTTCACCTTTTTTACCTTGTCCTTTTACATCTGATAAAAAAATTACTTTCATTTAAATTCACAACCTTTTCTCATATAGTTCTTATTTCTTTATTTTAACACAAATACGAGTGGCTATAAACTAAATAACCATAACCGTCTTAAAACATAAAAAGAGGTCTGCCCATAAAGGACAGACCTCTTAATTTACTTTTTAGTCTTCTGCTACGAATGGTAGTAAAGCCATAATTCTAGCACGTTTGATTGTTGCAGTTAAAGTACGTTGGTGTTTAGCACAAGTACCTGTTACACGACGTGGTAAAATTTTACCGCGTTCAGAAACAAATTTAGCTTTTAATAAATCAACGTTTTTGTAATCAACGTGGTCTACATGGTTAGCACAGAAATAACACACTTTACGACGTGGTTTTCTTCCGCCTCTTCTTTGTTGAGCCATGGTATTCCCTCCCTAAGTCTTAGAATGGTAAGTCATCATCAGAAATGTCAATTTGAGCTGATGATGCAAACGGATCTGCATCTCGGCTAAAATCTGGCATCGAATTCTGTGATGCTTGAGTTGAAGATTGGTTAAATGATTGATTAAATGATTGACCACCGTTAAATCCGCCACCACCAAATGATTGATCATTAGTTTGTCTTCTTTCACTAGAAGCACGAGACTCTAGTAATTGGAAGTTTTCACAGACAACTTCTGTTACATAAACGCGTTGACCTTGCTGATTTTCATAGTTACGTGTTTGGATACGTCCAGTTACACCTAATAATGTACCTTTTTTCGCATATTGCGCTAAAGTTTCAGCCGGTTTACGCCAAATAACAACATTAATGAAATCTGCGTCATATTGACCATTGGCATTTTTGTATGAACGGTTCACCGCTAACGTGAAGTTGGCAGTTGCTTGTCCACTACTAGTGTAGCGTAAGTCAGGGTCTTTCGTTAATCGTCCTACAAGAACAACATTATTAATCACATTTACAGCCCCTTCCGTTTAAAAATGTTTCACGTGAAACATTCTTAGTTTTCTTCTTTGATAATCATATGACGTAAAATATCGTCATTGATTTTCGCTAAACGATCAAACTCGTTGATACCGTCAGCATTTTCAGAAGAAACTTTAACGATTCGGTAAATGCCTTCGCGGAAATCTTTGATTTCGTAAGCAAGACGGCGTTTTTCCCAATCTTTAGATTCTAAAACCTCAGTACCGTTGTCTTTTAAAATAGCATCGAAACGTTCTACTAAAGCAGCTTTAGCTTCTTCATCAATGTTTGGACGAATGATGTAAGTAATTTCATAATTCGTAACTTTGTTCATTGATTTTCACCTCCTTATGGTCTCTGGCCCCAATATGCATTAGAGCAAGGAAGAGCAGTTTACACTACTCACATCTAAGTATAATACAACATTTTAGTTTTTTTTGCAAGTACTGTCTCATCCAACAAAAAAGGTAGGAACAAGCTGATTAGCTCTCCTACCTCTTAATTACGCTTTTGTTAATTAAAATAGTGAAAAAACTTTAAACAAATTCAATATATATTACATCGATTGTTCGAACGTTTATCACTCTCTCAATCACTTTTATCTACGGGATTTCGATGACAACTTTCTCGGTAATAGATTGTGACTCTCAAAAATTGTGACATAATTTTCGTCGCCCCAGGTCTATTACTCGAAAGTTAATCGCCATCTCAATCACCTTTTTATTCCTCTTCTTCGTCCAAGACGTCTTCGAAGATATCATCGATAATGTCGTTTTCTTCTTCTTCCGTTTCGTCTTCGGCTAAGTATTCCTCGTCTAAAGTTGAAACTTGAATGCCGTCTTCCACTTCGACTAAATCGCTCTTAGGTTCAACAGGTGCTTGAGGTGTCACTTTAATATCTTGATTAATTGTTGATTCAGTTGTTTCGGGTTTTTCTGCCAAATCTTCTTCAGATTCTGCTTCCACTTTTGCCATTGTGGCTACTTTGGCACCATCATCAACACGGATTAAACGGACTCCTTGTGTTGCACGGCCGGTTTGAGAAACAGTTTCGACCGCAAAACGGATGATAACCCCTTGGTTGGTAATCACTAAAATATCTTCTGAACCATCGACCGTTGTTAAGCCGACCAGAGAACCGTTTTTAGAGGTGATATTAGCCGTTTTAATCCCTTTACCTCCTCTACCCTTGATTGGGTATTCAGAAGCCGCTGTACGCTTACCATAACCGTTCTCAGTGATAATAAAGACTTCATCTTCTGGGTTAATCACATCCATACCAACTACGAAGTCTTTATCACGTAAACGAATACCACGGACACCCGTTGCGGTACGACCCATATCACGCACGGTATTTTCATCAAATGTGACAGAGTAACCTTGATTCGTTCCGATAATGATATTTTGTTGACCATTTGTTACCGTCACGTTAATTAACTCATCGCCATCTTTAAGACCGATTGCTATTAAACCATTACTACGGATGTTCGCAAAGTGTGAAGAGTTCGTACGTTTCACTACACCTAAACGGGTGGTGAAGAATAGATATTCATCATCTTTAGCGCCACCTGAAACATTGATAATCGCTTGAACTTTCTCAGCTGAATCAATACCTAATAGGTTAATAATTGGAATTCCCTTAGCCGTACGACCGTATTCAGGAATTTCGTAACCTTTCGCGCGGTAAACTTTACCTGTGTTAGTAAAGAATAACAACGTATCATGCGTTGAACATGACACAAGTGTTTCGACAAAGTCATCGTCGTTGACACCCATACCTTGTACGCCACGACCGCCACGTTTTTGACTACGGAATTCGGTACTTGCTAAACGTTTGATGTAGCCGTTGTGAGTTAACGTAATTACCACGTCTTCTTCTTCGATTAAGTCTTCATCTTCTAAACTTAAGACTTCACCGACTAATAATTCCGTACGACGTGCATCTCCAAATTTATCTTTAATTTCTTCTAATTCTGTCGAAATAATTTCTAAAATACGGTGATGATTTGCTAAAATATCCGCTAAATCTTCAATCGTTGCTAACAATTCTTGATATTCTTTTTCAATCTTGTCACGTTCCAAACCAGTTAAACGGCGTAGACGCATGTCTAAAATGGCTTGCGCTTGACGATCTGATAACGCAAATCTTTCCATCATCGTGTTTTTCGCAATGTCATCTGTATCAGACGAACGAATAATACGAATGATTTCATCGATATGATCTAGGGCAATACGTAACCCTTCTAAGATGTGTGCACGGTCTTCTGCACGTTTTTTATCAAACGCGGTACGACGACGAATCACGTCTTCTTGATGGGCTAAGTAATGCTCTAAAATTTGTTTCAAGCTTAAGATTTTGGGTTCGCCATTAACAATCGCTAACATGTTGAAGCCAAATGATGTTTGTAAGGCTGTCATCTTGTAAAGGTTATTTAAAATAACTGAGGCACTCACGTCACGACGAACTTCAATCACAATACGCATCCCTTCGCGGTTGGACTCATCGCGTAAGTCGGTAATTCCTTCCACGCGTTTGTCACGATGAAGCTCAGAAATACGTTCAATCAGTTTCGCTTTATTCACCATGTAAGGTAATTCAGTTACGATAATACGTTCTTTACCGTTTGGCATGTTTTCAATTTCGACACGCGCACGGACAGTGATTGACCCTTTACCCGTTTCATACGCTTTACGAATACCTGATTTCCCCATCACTAAACCACCTGTTGGGAAGTCTGGACCAGGTAAAGCTTCCATCAAGTCCATCGTCGTCGCTTCAGGATTGTCCATCAAGACTTTAATCGCACCAATGACCTCTTCTAAGTTATGAGGCGGAATGTTTGTTGCCATCCCTACCGCAATACCAGTTGTTCCGTTTACTAATAGGTTAGGGAAACGCGCTGGTAAAACACTTGGTTCTTTTTCAGATTCGTCGTAGTTCATTTGGAAATCGACGGTATTTTTGTTTAAATCACGCAATAATTCTAACGCAATTTTACTCATACGGGCTTCGGTGTAACGCATCGCAGCGGCACCGTCCCCATCGACCGAACCAAAGTTACCATGACCATCCACTAGCATTTGACGATAGCTAAATGGTTGTGCCATACGAACCATTGATTCATAAATTGCACTGTCACCATGGGGATGGTATTTACCCATAACGTCCCCAACGATACGGGCTGATTTTTTATGTGGCTTATCTGGTGTAATACCCAAATCATACATCCCGTATAAAATACGGCGATGTACAGGTTTTAAACCATCTCTTACATCAGGTAAGGCACGAGCTACAATAACACTCATAGCGTAATCGATGAATGAGTTTTCCATCTCACTAGTCAAATTCACGTCTATGATGTTTTCATTTAATTGTTGTTCTGACATGTAGTTCTACTCCCTACTTTTTATATTTCTAAACGTCTAAGTTTTCAACGTAACGGGCATTTTTCTCGATAAATTCACGACGAGGTTCCACTTTGTCACCCATTAATCTTTCAAATATCGCATCAGCAGCAATCGCATCATCCACTGTTACACGTAGCATCATACGGTTTTCTGGGTCCATGGTTGTTTCCCATAGTTGATGGAAGTCCATCTCACCCAGACCTTTATAACGCTGAACTGATGGTTTAGGTGTCGCTGGCAATGAGGCTATTGTATCAGCTAAACGTTGGTCAGCGTCTTTACCTGGTTGGATATAGGTAATTTTCTTGCCTTGTTTTACCCCGTAAAGTGGTGGCTGCGCAATATAAACGTAACCCGCTTCCACAAGTGGACGCATGTAACGATAAAATAGTGTCAACAGTAAGGTTCTAATATGCGCCCCATCGACATCGGCATCAGTCATGATAACTAATTTATGATAGCGAGCTTTGGCTACATCAAATTCTGAACCAAAACCAGTTCCCATGGCAGTAAATAATGAACGAATTTCTTCGTTGGCTAAAATTTTATCCATCGTTGCTTTTTCAACGTTCAATATTTTCCCACGAATTGGTAAAATCGCTTGGAATTCACGGCTACGTCCTTGTTTAGCTGAACCACCGGCTGAATCTCCCTCGACGATAAATAATTCACATCTTTCAGGTTCTTTACTTGAGCAATCCGCTAATTTACCAGGTAAATTACTGATTTCTAACGCACCTTTACGACGTGTCATCTCACGTGCTCGTTTTGCAGCCATTCTAGCTTTGGAAGCTAACATCCCTTTTTCAACGATTTGACGGGCAACTGGTGGGTTTTCCATCAAGAATTTAGATAAGGCTTCAGAGAATAGACGGTCTGTTACCCCGCGTACTTCCGAGTTACCTAATTTGGTTTTCGTTTGTCCTTCAAACTGAGGATTTGGATGTTTAACGGAAACAACTGCCGTAATCCCTTCACGTACATCTTCACCCGTTAATTTTTCATCATTTTCTTTTAATGTACCTTGTTTTTTCGCATAGTCATTAATCGCACGGGTTAACGCTGATTTGAACCCAACTTCATGGGTTCCCCCTTCGTACGTATGAATATTATTCGCAAAACTTAAAAGATTTGAATGATAACCATCTGTATATTGTAAAGCCACTTCAATGACGATATCGTCTTGTTCCCCTTCAATATAGACCGGTGTATCAAATAAAACCGTCTTAGTGGCGTTTAAATACTCGACATAGCTTTGAATTCCACCTTCGAAGTGATATTCATTGCGTTGCTCTTGGCCTTCTCTAAGGTCCTCTATCGTCAATTTAAGACCACGGTTCAAGAACGCTAATTCACGCATACGGGTTCTTAATTTATCAAATTCAAATTCTACTGTTTCTTGGAAAATCTCTGGGTCTGGTACAAAGTGAACCGTTGTTCCTCGACGATCTGTTTCGCCAATCACTTTTAAGTCATCTTGCACTTTCCCACGGTGGAATTCTTGGTAATGAATCTTACCATCTTTATAAACTTTTACGTCAAGCGTCGTTGATAACGCATTAACAACTGAAGAACCTACGCCATGAAGTCCTCCTGATACTTTATAGCCGCCACCGCCGAATTTACCACCTGCATGTAGCACGGTAAAAACTGTCTCAACCGCTGGACGGCCTGTTTTCGCTTGAATATCGACTGGTATACCACGTCCGTTATCGACAACCGTACAGCTACCATCTGCTTCAATAATGACATTAATTTCGTCACAATAACCCGCTAAGGCTTCGTCAATTGAGTTATCGACGATTTCCCAAACTAAGTGGTGCAATCCTTGTGCACTTGTTGAACCAATGTACATTCCGGGACGTTTTCTAACTGCTTCTAAACCTTCCAACACTTGAATCTGACTAGCATCATATTCATGTTGTTGATTATTTATTTCTTCCGTCATATAGTTTCTTCCATTCCTTTCACTATCTATCGAACTAAATCAGTTCTGAACGAGCGACTGTGCCATTATCGACTTTAAAAATCTCAGGATCAGTCGTTAATTTATTACTTAAATGTTTTAAAGTGGTCGTTGAAATAAACGTTTGAACCTTGCCATCAATCGTTTCTAATAAGTGAATTTGACGATCGTCATCTAATTCACTCATCACATCATCTAGCAACAAAATCGGATACTCGTTTAATTCCTCATGAATCAACTCTAATTCCGCTAGTTTAATACTTAATGCGGTTGTTCGTTGCTGTCCTTGCGAACCGAATGTTTGGACTTCTTTGTCATTAATAAAAAACAACAAATCATCACGATGCGGTCCTACACTCGTACTACGATTAAACAATTCACGTTTTCTATTTTTGTCTAAACTGTTTTTAAAACGTTGACCAATTGTTTGGACGGTGGCTCCTGAATCAATTTCAAACGACGCATCATACGTCAGCGTCAATAATTCTTTATGATTACTAATTTTTTGATGGGTTTCTTGCGCCCATTTTTCTAATTTTTCAATAAACGATAAGCGCATAAAAATCACCTGACTACCCGCTTCAACCAATTGATCTGTTAAAACATCTAAAAAAGTTAAAGCCGCTTCGTTAGGCTGACTATCTAATTCTTTTAAATACTTGTTGCGCTGTTTCAAGACTTTTTGATAAACCGTTAGATGATACAAATAGAGCGGATTTATCTGGCCTAATTCCATATCAATAAAGCGACGACGCAATTGCGGCGCACCTTTAATCAACAATAAATCTTCTGGCGCAAACAAGACCACATTTAATTCGCCGATATAATCACTTAGCTTGCGTTGCTCTAAGTGATTGATTTTGGTTTTCTTGCCCTTAGATGAAATTGACATCTCTAACGTGAACGTACTGTTATTTTTTTCAACTTCGGCCACTAATCTGGCAAACTCACTACCAAAGCGAATAAATTCTTTTTCTTGATTCGTGCGATGACTGCGCGTTAAGGCCAAGACGTAAATACTTTCTAGTAAATTCGTCTTACCTTGCGCGTTCTCTCCCAAAAAAATATTCAAAGAAGGGGAAAATGTTAAATCAACCGTTTGATAATTACGATAGTTTTCTAGTTGTAACTTAGACAGTTTCATCTAAATCGTCCTGATTAATGATGCTTTTCTCTGGCATTTGGTCCATAAAAAAAATACCCCCATCAGGTAGCTCAACCATTGTGCCAGCACGTAATTTTCGCCCTCGACGATTTTCAACTTCACCGTCAACAAGTACGACATGTTCTTGTAAATACCACTTTGCCATACCCCCACTTGGTATCTCATCAACCTCTTTTAGAAATTGTCCAAGCGTAATAAATTCTTTATCAATAAGAAACTTTTGTTTCAAACTCTTCACCTTCTTTTCCTAGTGGATAATAGCCTAATTATACCATTTTTTTCAGATAAAAGGAAATATTCCCCCATATTATTAGATTTAAGGGGATTTATATAAAAAATAAGTCTTTTATCTATTCCTCTTAAAAAGGCTAAAAAACGATTATAGGCCCAAAAAAAGAGCTCAACCTCCAATTTTTAGGGGCTGAACTCTCTAAAAAGACGCAATTAGCTTGTACGAACTGGTGTAATCAGTTGAACAAATGAAATTTCTGTATCCGTTGGTTCTAACGTGAACGGACGAATTGGTGAAATAAAGCGAATATTAATATCAATCGCACCAAAAGCTTTCAACGCAGCTTTCATATAGTCTGGATTGAATGAAATATCTAGTGGTTGACCACTAATCTTGTTAAATGATAAGTCTTCTTGAACGTTCCCGATTTCAGGTGAGTTACCGTAAATGGTTACTTTGTCAGATTCAACTGATAATTTAACAATGTTGTTGCGACCTTCATGTGACAATAATGACGCACGATCAATTGCAGCCATTAATGACGGGACATGGAACTCGACTTCTGTTTCAAAAGCTGTTGGAATCAAACGTTTAGTATCAGGATATTTCCCTTCTAGTAAACGTGAATAAAAATTCATGTTTTCTGTACGGAATAACACTTGATTTTCCATGATATTAATTTCAACCATCTCTTCTTCATCAGCAAATGATTTAGATAATTCAGTCAAACTCTTACCAGGAACCACAATATCAAAGCTTTCAGTAGAGCTTGGCATCATAATTTGACGTTGAGATAGACGATGACTATCGGTTGCAACAGCTGTTAAGACACCATTTTCTAAAGTGAAGTGTACTCCAGTTAAAATTGGGCGACTTTCATGCATTGAAACTGAGAAAACTGTTTCGTTAATGATTTTATTTAAGACACGCGCTGGTAATTTTAATTGGTTTTGTTCTTCAATAATTGGTAAATGAGGATAATTATCAGAACTTAAACCATTCACGACGAATTCAGCTGTTCCTGAATTAATTTTAACTTGTAAATTGTCTAATACTTCAAAACTAAAGTGGTTATCAGGTAATTTTCTAACGATTTCACCAAAGAATTTGGCTTGTAAAACGATAGAACCCGTTGATTCAATTGTCATATCGGCTTTTTCATTTTGAGAACTTAAGAACGTTTCAATTGAAATATCACCATTGCTTCCTGTTAAAGCTAAACCTTCGTCTGTTAAGACCATTTTTAAACCACTTAAAATGGGAATGGTTGATTTTGAAGGAATAGCACGTTGCACAACGCTTAATTCATTGATAAACACTGCACGATTCATTGTAAATTTCATATGCTTATGAATCCTTTCTGATATATAAATATATATAATAAATAAAAATAATAGTAGTAGTAGGTGCTGTTAATACTGTGGAAAAGTTTTCTCAAATCTTTTCAGACGTGAGTTTTCCACTTGTGAATAACCTGTGCATAACTTTTGGTTTTTGCGGGTGTTTTCCACACGACTAATTTGTTAATAAATCTTTGATGTCTTTGACTTCTTTTTGCAAACTAATGTCTGTTTCTAGTAGCTGTTGGATCTTTTCATGTGAATGAATCACGGTTGTATGGTCCTTGCCGCCAAATTCAGCGCCAATTTTTGGTAGAGAATTATCCGTTAGTTCACGTGATAAATACATCGCAATTTGGCGTGGTAAAACAATTGATTTCACACGACGTTTACCTTTCAAATCTTTCAAGTCAATATGATAATATTCGCAAACTTTTTCTTGAATCGCTAAAATCGATAATTGATTTTTAGGTGAGATAGGTCGCAAACTTTTTAGCGAATCAGCTGCTAAACTAGTGGTAATGTCTTCGCTATTCATCGTTGCAAAAGCTTGAACTCGCACTAAGGCTCCTTCTAACTCACGAATGTTGGAATCAATTTGTCCAGCAATGTAACTTAACGTATCTTCAGGAATTTCTAAACGCTCTGCGTCAGCTTTTTTCCTTAAAATCGCAATTCTGGTTTCCAAATCAGGTGGTGTAATGTCGACTGAAAGTCCCCAAGCAAAGCGTGAAACTAAACGTTCTTGCAATTTAGGAATTTCATTTGGCAAACGATCACTGGTCAGAACAATCTGACGACCTTCATTGTATAAAGTATTAAAGGTATGGAAAAATTCTTCCTGTGTTCCCTCTTTTTCCGCAAAAAATTGAATATCATCAACTAATAGAAGATCAACATTACGATAATCTTGTCTAAATTGTTCTGATGTTCCGTTTTTAATGGAATTAATAAAGTCATTGGCAAAACTTTCGCTACTGACATATTTAACTTTTGCTTCCGGGTTATTCATTAACATTTGGTGACCGATGGCATGCATTAAATGGGTTTTTCCTAACCCAACGCCTCCATAAAAGAATAAAGGATTATATGTAGCACCTGGATCTTCGGCTACTACTAACGCAGCAGCATGTGCCATTTGATTTCCTTTTCCAATAACAAACGTATCGAAAGTGTATTTAGGATTTAAATACGCTTTTTTGCCATTTTTCATCGCTTGTTCAGGTAAAATAGTCGTTTCTTCTTTAGGTTTATCCTCCATAATAGGTTCATTATTTTGGATGACAAAAACAGGTGTAATCTCTTCACCCGTTAATTTAAAGCCAGTTTCGACTATTTTTGTGGATAAGTTTTTTTCCCAATATTCTTTATGTAATGAGGAAGGAACTTCGATTGTTAATTGATTATTAACCAAACTAATCGGTGTTGCCTGGTCGATCCAAGCGTTGAAACTAGGAACAGTTAAAATTTTTCGGTAACTTTCCTCTAATTCTTTCCAAATATAATCAATATTTGGCAT